>CAYVTV010000075.1:0-16413 GCA_964454295.1 uncultured Bacteroidaceae bacterium | reverse complement strand
TTCTTTACCAGCCCGAAGCTGCAGGTGAATATGAGCTGTAGTGTTTAGTCAAAGACAACGGTTTTATTTCCATGAACAAGAATTCTGTGTTCCACATGATACTTAACGGCCCGTGCCAGGACAATCCGTTCAAGGTCACGTCCTTTACGTAAAATATCCTGTATGGTGTCTTTATGGCTGATCCGTGTTATATCCTGCTCAATAATAGGGCCTTCATCAAGCTCATTTGTTACATAATGACTGGTAGCCCCGATTATTTTTACCCCCCTGTCGAATGCCTGCCGGTAAGGATTGCTTCCTGCAAATGCAGGTAAAAATGAATGATGGATATTAATGATCCTGTTTTTATATTCACTTACAAAACAGGGTGAAAGGATTTGCATATACCGGGCTAGAATAATGGAGTCTATATTATTATCTTTTAAAACTTCCAACTCTCTGATCTCAACATCCTGTTTATCTTCCCCGCTAACAGGAAAAAAATAGTAAGGAATGCTGTAACGTTCTGCAACACTTCTCATATCCTCATGATTAGATATAATCATCGCCACTTCCATTATATACTCATTCATACTGTATCTCCATAAAATCTCACGAAGACAATGATCATAACGTGAAACAAAAATCGCAACACGTTCCTTTTGTTCCGGGAAATGAATCTGCCAGTTGGCTTTAAGCTTATCAAACAGGGGCAGAAAGTCCTCTTCAACGCCCGAACCTGAAATTTTGTAGTTATCCAGATCCCAGGCTACCCTGAGAAAGAAGGTATTGGATACTGTATCAACATACTCATTAAGACTGAGAATATTTCCTCCGTTTTTAGATATAAATCCGGAGAACTCTGCAACGAGACCTATACGATCAGGACAGGAAAGGAGAAGAACTGCAGTAAGTGGATTCTTTGTCATCTTTTGTTTTTGCAAAAATAATCAATCCACAGGACCGGCAAAATGGATTTTATATTGAGCAAGGTTTTATTCCGGAAGATAACACTATGGAAGGAATTTATAAACGCTTAATAGCCTTTTGATAATGGTCCTTAATCTCAGTAATTCGCTCACAGGATCCATTTCTGTCATAGATCCTTACTGCATCTGTTATGCCCTCTGGAAGATAAAAATACGCCTGCGCGGCATCAAATAAATTATTCTTAATATTATTTTTAACTATGATAGTCAGGGCCTTGAACTGATCCCAGGTTAAATATTTTTTGAGCTCAAAATAATATTTATATTCTTCCTGTAAATTTTTATAAATATCACATTCTAATTTCTCCAGAAAAAAAGTTTTCTGAACAGTAATAAGAACTGTCTTATCAAAAGTTCTTCCCTTATGAAGCTCTATCCCCAGATTTTGAAAGCTCTCCTGTATAATATTCAGATGAAAAAAACATTCGAGATTTTTAATCCTTACAGAATAAAATACGTTTCTTCCTGTATCAATCGTTGCAGTAGTTCCGTCACATGAGAATTTTTCCCTGCTACTAATCTCTTTCATCACTCTGGCAAGATAGATATAATCATATTTTTTGGCAAGAACAATAAACACAGACATAGGTGATATGTCGACAGGAATATTTGTATCATAATAACCAGGAAAAGGCTCATAATTTTCTAAAACCAGAGTGTCAGGAAAGATGTCCCGGGTAATAGATTTAATTTTTTCTTCTTTAATAGTTTCACCCCGTGTTAAGAAGTGAGTAATATTAATATCCATTGCACAATGTTTTTCTGCAAGTTACAGCAAAAAATGATACAGATGCAATTATATAACTTAAAAAATTAATCTTTTATCATTGTCAGTAACATTTTAAAAGGTTCCGGTGCTTTTACTGCATGAGGTATGTTTGCAGGCATAATAATTGATTCTTTGGAGGCTAAAATGAATTCTTTACCTCCGATAATAATCTGTGCATTTCCCTCCAGCACCTGTACAAGAGCATCAAAAGGAGCAGAGTGCTCACTTAATTCCTGGCCTTGATCAAATGCGAAAAGTGTAATATTCCCTGTTTTCTTCTGGATAATCCTTTTACTTACTATACCGTTTGATGAAAAAGCAACTTTTCCTGTGAAATTAAAAACTTCAGAATTATTGATCTGATCATTCATAGTTATCGTATTTTAAATGAATATAATTAATATTATGATTAATTCAGTACTTTAATGCTCAAATATATGACTTTTTAATGTAGTGAAAATATTCATTCTTGTTAAAGAGGTGTTAAAACAATTGAGATAAATAAATTTTCATTAGTTTTCGGAATGTGAAACCCCCATGAGGATTGATTAATGGATGTAAAGGTTTTCCACACAAAAGGACATGAACCGGGGTTACGAGCTCGCGACCAACGGTAGCAATAAAGCAAGGGGGTTTCTCACGCAGTTGCGGGACAGGCAATACCCATTTTACAGGTTAGGAAGCAACAATGTTTTGATTTACAATAACATAATTCAATTTGATATATGAAAAAAAATTTAACGAGGAGGAATTTTATTCTTCTTTCCGGTGTGGCAGCAGGAACAGGTTTTCTTCCCGGAACCGTTTCAGGTTCAGAGAAGAAATTAACCGAATCAGTAAACATCAGGGGTGAGATAATATACAGGACGCTGGGGAGGACTGGTCTGAGGCTTCCGGTAGTAAGCATGGGGGCAATGAGATCCGATAATCCCAGAATGATCACAGCCGCATTAAATGAAGGTATTATGCACCTGGATACGGCCCACGGTTATCAGAATGGAAAAAATGAAGAAATGCTCGGCGAGCTGCTAAAAGACCGGAAGAGAGACTCATTTATCATTGCCACTAAAATTCACCCAAGGGGGAAAGAATTATCTGTGGCGGATTTTCATGAAATGTTTGACATCAGTCTTAAGAGACTTAAGATGGAATATGTGGATATATTATACTTACATGGGGTTAGTAATAAGGAGACGATGATGCATGAAAATCATCTGAATGTTCTGGAAACGCTTAAAAAACAAGGAAAAATAAGATTCACAGGTGTTTCTACCCATACCAATATGCCTGAGGTTATTGACGCTGTTACTGAAAGTGATTTTTATGATATTGTACTTACTTCATACAATTTCAGAATGAATAATTTATCAGAGATGAATGCTGCCATTGAAAAAGCTGCAGGAAGCGGTATTGGTATAATTGGTATGAAATCCATGGCAGGGGCATACTGGGATAAGGAAAAAACAAGACCAATAAATACAAAAGCAGCTTTAAAATGGGTTCTGCAGAATAAAAATATTCACACAACTATTCCCGGGTGCACCACATTTGATGAACTTGCTGAGAATTTTGAGGTTATGTGTGATATCACAATGACAGATGAGGAAATCAATGATCTGGAAAACCAGGATGAACTTTCAGGCTTATTTTGCAGTGGATGTGGCAAGTGCCTTACACAATGTTCAGAGTGTCTGCCTGTTCCTGAAATAATGCGTGCATATATGTACGCATATGGCTATAAAGACCTCGCACTGGCAAGAGAGTTGATTGATGAACAGAATATTCCCGTTGATCCCTGTAAGAACTGCCATACATGCACTGTTCATTGTCCTTCAGGATTTAATATTGCAATGAAAACCAGTGATATATTAAGGTTAAGGGACATTCCGGCGGATTTTCTAGCTTAATAGGTGCGGATATGGTATTGTATTTAACTGAATGAAACCCCCATGAGGAATGATTAATGGATCTAATGGTTTTCCACACAAAAGGACATGAAAAAAAGCAATGGGGTTCCATGCCCATTAGCAAGTCAGACAGTAATAACATATTGATTTTTAATAACATAATTAAAATATTTACGCATGAAAAATTAAAATGAAAACACAATTATTATCAATAAAAATTTCTGTCCTTATATCAGTGATGTTCATATTTCAGTATGTTAATGTCAGTGGCTTAACAGGTGACTATAAGTTCTTTCCTGATATTGATGGTTGGAAAAAACCTGATTCTCCGAAAGTATATAATCCCGGTAACTTATGGGATCTTATCAATGGGGCCGCCGATCTTTATTTGAGTTATGATTTTGAGGAACTTACTGTTGGTAATTATACAAAGGAAGAAGGCGTGTATATAGTGGTGGAAATATACCGGCATGCCACAGTAAATGATGCATTTGGGATATACAGTATGGAAAGGCCTCTTACCGGTAGTTATATTCAAACAGGTGCACAGGGATATGAGGCAAAGGGTGTATTAAACTTTATTTCAGCAAATTACTATGTTAAGGTAAGTTCACACCATTATGATAAGGAGACGGAAGCAAGCATGAGAACGCTTTCCGGTTCCATAGCATCTTTAATATCACATGAGGCATCCCTGCCATCAGTACTGGCATTATTTCCTGAAGAATTCCTTGTAAAGAACTCTGAACAGTATATCAACAGTAACTTTTTAGGTATGAGTTTTTTAGGGAATACCTTTACAGCCTCTTATTCAGATAATAATGGCCTCCATTACAATCTGTTTATTATTCCCAATCATGATACTGAACAATCGGAGAAAATGCTGAATGACTACCTGAAATTTGCCAGAATGGAACCATCAGCAGGAGAAGGAAGGTATATGATCAATGACAGGTTTAACGGGTCTGTAGGGATATTATGGAAAAACACATACCTGTGCGGATTTTATAATCTGGAGGACAAAAATCTGCAGGAAAAGTATTTTATATGGTTTGAGGAATTCATATCTGACTAGCATCTCAGACCTTATATTAGTTTAATGTTTATTTCAATAGTTCGTTCAATTAAAAAAAGCGAAAAGGCACGAAGGCGTGAAGTGTTCTATGTTTTTTCAGCAGGAAATATCGAATAGAATATACCTGGATAGTTAAGCGAATAAATTCTTTTTATATTTACACCTTCCTTTTAAGAAAATATCCATAGCTATCATTTTGGAGAAGATAACCATATTCCGGGTGTAATATTTATGAATAAAAAGACAGCAGAACAGGAGGTATTCAATAAGCTTGGTAAGTTAACTGAGGTTGAAGTATTATCAGGGGAGTCTTATCGCATAATGTATGCAACCGATGCTTCGGTCTATAAAGAACTTCCGGTTGCAGTAGTTTATCCCCGCTCTCTCTCTGACATTAAAATCCTGATAAACTTTGCAGCGAAAAATTCACTCACACTGATACCAAGAGGGGCGGGAACATCCCTTGCCGGTCAGGTGGTAGGCAAAGGAATAATTGTAGATATTTCCCGTTACCTGAACAAAATTATTGAAATAAATACACGTGAAAAGTGGATAAGAGTGGAACCCGGCATAGTGCTGGATGAATTGAATCTTGAATTAAAAAGAACCGGACTTTTCTTTGCTCCGGAAACATCCACGTCCAACAGGTGTGTTATTGGCGGAATGATAGGGAATAACAGTAGCGGATCACATTCACTTATATATGGCACCACGCGTGAGCATGTATTATCCTTGCGTGTGTTGTTAAGTGATGGATCGGAAGCTGAATTCGGAGAAATAAGTGCTGAAGAATTTAAACAGAAATGTGGTCTGAATTCACGTGAAGGTCAGATTTACAGGCAGATAAGGGAAATATTTTCAGTATCTTCCAACCTGGAAGAAATTGACAGGGAATATCCTGATAAAAGGATAATCAGACGCAATACAGGTTATGCGCTCGATGAGTTATCTGATTGTACATTATTCAGAAAAGACAGCAGGAAAAACTTTAATTTTTGCAAGCTGCTTGCCGGATCGGAGGGTACCCTTGCATTTATTACAGAAGCCAGGCTAAAGCTTACCGAATTACCACCTCACGAAAAAGCATTGGTGTGTGTGCACTTAAACAGTGTCAGAGATGCCATCAGGGCTAACCTTGTTGCTTTGGAATTTAAGCCGTCAGCTGTTGAACTGATGGATAAAAGAATATTGGATTGCACCCTTGAAAACATTGAACAAAGAAAAAACAGGTTCTTCATTGAAGGAGATCCTAAGGCGGTATTAATTGTTGAATTCAATGGCAATACAATGGAAGAGATACTGAAAAGAATTTCTTCCCTGAAAGAAGAATTAATTTCACGACATCTTGGCTATCATTTCCCGGTTGTAACCGGAACGAATATAAATAAAGTGTGGAACCTGAGGAAAGCAGGACTTGGTGTATTATCCAACATTCCCGGAGATGCAAAACCCGTTTCGGTCATTGAAGACACTTCAGTACATCCGGAAAACCTTGAAAAATACATAGAGGATTTTGGTCTGCTTATGGAGAAATACAGACTTGATTGCGTTTATCATGCTCATATATCAGTAGGAGAGTTGCATTTAAGACCTGTATTAAACCTGAAAGATGAGAAAGATGTAAAAATATTCAGGGACGTTGCAACAGAAACGGCAAAACTGGTAAAAAAATACAAAGGAAGTCTTAGCGGGGAGCACGGTGACGGGAGGCTGAGAGGAGAATTTATTGCAATGATGTATAATGATTTAATTTATAACTGGTTTTGTGAAGTTAAGAACACATGGGATCCTTATGGAATTTTCAATCGCGGAAAAATAACCAACACCCCGCCATTCGATCAGTCTTTCCGGCATTCTCCCGGTAGTGAGGTAAGAAATATTGAGACACTTATTGATTTTTCAGATTCAGGAGGAATACTCAGGGCTATTGAAAAATGCAATGGTAGCGGGGACTGCCGTAAAAGTGCGTTGATGGGAGGGACGATGTGTCCGAGCTACATGGCAACAAAAGAAGAAAAACATTCCACACGGGCCAGAGCTAATATATTTCGTGAATACATAACAACATCAACAAAAAAAAATCCCTTTGATCATAAAGAAATTTATGAAGTGATGGATACATGCCTGTCGTGCAAGGGATGTAAATCAGAATGTCCTTCCAACCTTGACATAGCCAGGCTTAAAACAGAGTTTTTATATCATTACTACAAAAGCCATTTCGTACCCCTAAGAACAAGAGCAATAGCCTATATAACCTCACTGAACAGTATCGGCTCAATTTCACCCGTCATATACAATTTTTTAGTGTCGAATAAAGTGACCTCAGGAATTATTAAAACAATTTCCGGTTTTGCACAACAGAGAAAAATACCATTATTGCATAAAACAACATTAAGAAAATGGGTAAGGAGACATTTGCCGGGATTAAATTCAGGATTAGCCTCAGATACCCCGGCAGTTTATTTATTTATAGATGAATTTACAAATTTCAACGACACTGACATAGGAATAAAAACCATATTATTATTAAACAGGTTAGGATACAAAGTTTTGGTTACCCATCATTCAGTAAGTGCCAGAACATTTATTTCAAAGGGATTATTAAATAAAGCCAGGATAAAAGCAGAACACAACATACAATTATTCAGCACATTAGTAAGCGACAAAATACCCTTAACCGGTATTGAACCTTCGGCAATATTATCATTCAGGGATGAATATCCGGATCTGGTGAGAGGAGAGTTAAAAGACAGGGCTATACAACTCTCGAAAAACGTCTTTACCCTGGATGAATTTCTGTTAAAAGAAATAGAAGCTGAAAGAATAAGTAAAGAGCTGTTTACAAAAGAAAAATTAAAAATAAAACTACACGGACACTGTCAGCAAAAAGCCATCGCTTCAACCGCAACCATTAGTAAAGTCTTATCTTTTCCTGAAAATTACAGTGTTGAGGAAATACCTTCCGGATGTTGTGGTATGGCCGGTTCATTTGGATTTGAAAAAGAACATTATGATTTATCGATGAAAGTAGGAGAACTCGTATTATTTCCGGAAGTGAGAAAAGCAGAGGAAAACACAGTTATTGCGGCCTCAGGTACCAGTTGCAGGCAGCAGATCATGGAGGGCACAGGGAAGCATGCTTTACATCCTGCAGAAATTTTATATGCAGCTCTCAAAAAACCTTGATATTATTAATTTGACAGAGAATATAGATTAAGACAGAAAGCATAAAACACTGTAGCAATGAAAATAAATAAAATTCCTTTGTGGGCCAGAATTCTGACTGGTATGGTATTAGGTGTAGGCTGGGGGATGGTTGCCATTTCCGTTAACCTGGAGCAGTTTACCACTGACTGGGTAAAGCCTTGGGGTACAATATTTCTGAATCTGCTGAAACTCATTGCTGTACCTCTTATTTTCACTTCACTTGTAAAAGGAATATCCAGTTTATCAAATATCAACAGGCTTTCGAGGCTTGGATTAAAAACACTTGGATTATATATAATAACCACAATATTAGCTATAACTATAGGATTAGTATTGGTTAATACGATAAAACCCGGAAACGTATTTCCGGAGGATAAGAAAACAACCTATTATGAAAAGTATGGTTCTGTAGTCTCCGTTAAGGAAGAAGATGCAAAAACAAGGAAAGAACAGTCACCCTTACAGTTTTTTGTAGATATAGTCCCTGAGAATATCGTAAAAGCCTCATCAGACAATTCAAATATGTTGCAGGTTATATTTTTCGCCATATTAGTAGCAATAGCAATAATCATTTTACCTGCTGATAAGACAGAAATAGCGAAGAAATTCTTTGAAAATATATATGAAATAATCCTCAAGATAATTGATATAATTATGGCTGCAGCACCCTATGGTGTATTTGCCCTTATGGCGGCTCTTGTAGTTGATTTTTCGGGTGACAAAGATGTATTTACTGCTCTGGGCTTATATATGGTTACCGTTATCACAGGATTATTAATCATGATATTAATTATATATCCGGTACTTATAAAATCGCTGGCAGGAATAAGGCACAAAAAATTTCTCCGCGGGATGTTATCTGTTCAGATGGTAGCTTTTACTACAAGTTCCAGTGCAGCGACATTACCAGTAACCATGAAGCAGGCAGATGAAGAATTTGGAATAAGAAAAGAGGTAGCCAACTTTGTGTTACCAGTAGGGGTGACAGTAAATATGGACGGGACAAGCCTTTACCAGGCAGTTGCAGCAGTATTCATTGCCCAGGTATTTGGGATTGACCTGACAGTTGGACAGATGTTTATAATACTTTTAACAGCACTGGTCTCTTCCATAGGAACACCCGGGATTCCCGGAGGAAGTATAGTTATCCTGATCATTGTATTGACTTCAGTAGGAATACCTGTTGAGGGACTGGCACTAATACTCGGAGTTGATCGTCCACTTGATATGTTAAGAACAGCAGTGAATGTGACAGGAGATATTACTGTTTCTGCAGTAGTAGATAAATCTGAAAACTAAAAACAGCAAGATTCTACATTTGTAAACAGTGAATAACATAAAAATACTAACATCACATATATCTAAAAACCAGATATATATAAAATACATATAAAGTTTTAAATAAAATAAAATTAACAATTTAGATTAAAAATTATGAATTTTAGTCGTTTTATTAATATAAATATCTATAAACCAGTATTATAGATATAATATATTAAATTAATACTTCAGCAAAGTAAGAGAGGGTTGAAAATAGAATAGGGGGCTGTCTTATAAGTATATATAACCACGAAGGACTCTAAGTACGCACAAAGGACACGAAGTATATAATCCTGATTTGTAACACTGTGTGTCCTTTGAGTTATCCTTGCTGTGAGTGCTGGCTGCGTGCCGTCGAAGCTTTTCGCGAGCACTGAAGCTTCTCAGCAAAGTTGCTAGCTATACGAAAGCGATGTCTCCGGCGGCTGATGGGAGGCTCTGTGCCAATTTGTGGTTGAATATATTTTGATTAATGAAATAGCTACTTGGAATCATAGCAATACCCCAGCTCCGGATATGCTGAAATGTCTGGTTGTGAAAAAGTTCAGTTCCTCAGGGGCAGGGAGGCCATTACTATTTTGATCCCTGGCGTAACCCCCTGCGATTAACCTAATTTTATCCCTGCCAAAGATGCCTGAAGCCTTAAATATTCATATAATCCGGTATACAGTTTACAGAAATGCATTTTTCTTATGTAATAATAACATCGGTAAACAATATAATTTACACAAGTGAACTATAATAATGTTACATTTGTAAAAAACATTTCAATGGAAGACCGGTTATTAAAAATATTAAAGCATTATAATCTATCATCAGCAGCTTTTGCTGATAAATTAGGTGTACAGAGATCCAGTATATCTCATTTGCTAAGTGGCAGAAATAAACCCAGTTTTGACTTCCTTACACGACTTCTGATTGATTTTCCTGAAATCAATATAGAATGGTTCATAAATGGTGAGGGATATATGATAAAACAACAGCAAAATACTGCCGAACGGGATTTATTTACTAAAAAGTATGAGACCAGGGAAGCAGACACTATCATGGATGAGAAACAAATGGAATTAAATGCAAATACGGAAGTTACAAATGTAAATAACAATAAGGTTACAAATGTAAAACAAATTAAGAATATTGTAATCTATTATAATAATTACACGTGGGAGGAATTTTTACCGGCCCAGTCATGATGCCTCAATTTTTTAGTATCTTTGTTCAAAAATAGTATGTATCGCCGGATTATAAGACCTGTTCTCTTTTTAATTTCCCCAGAGATAATTCATGCATGGTCAGTATTTATTATTAAATTGCTATATCGTTTACCTTTTTGTCCTTCTCTGTTACGCTGTCTGTTTCACAAAAAATCAACTCTCCTTGAAAAAGAAATATTAGGTCTGAAATTTCCTAATCCGGTCGGACTGGCTGCTGGTTTTGATAAAAATGCCGGATTCTACAAAGAGTTTTCAGTTTTTGGTTTCGGTTTTATTGAAATTGGTACTGTTACACCGCTTCCACAGCCTGGTAATCCACGTCCCAGATCATTCCGTATTCCTGCGGATAAAGCTTTGATCAACAGAATGGGATTTAATAACAAGGGTGTTGATTATGCTGTGAACAGACTAAAAAGCCGCAAAGGGAATCTGATTATCGGCGGTAACATTGGTAAAAATACGCTTACAAAGGATGAAGATGTGGTAGCGGATTATGTGATTTGTTTTAGAAAACTCTATGATTATGTGGACTATTTTGTAGTAAATGTAAGTTGTCCGAATATAGGTGATATTTCAAAACTTCAGGATCAGGAAACTGTTGAGGCAATACTAGGGAAGCTTTCCGATATCAGAAAAACCATGTCTGTTTACAAACCTGTTTTATTAAAAATCTCACCTGATCTTAATTTCAATCAGATTGACGAAGCCATTGCTATTATTCAACAATTGGGTATTGATGGTATTGTTGCCGTAAATACAACTATTACGAGAGATGGTCTAACTGTCTCAGAAAAAAAGATCCAAAGGATTGGGAAAGGGGGATTGTCAGGCGGGCCTTTGAGAAACAGGTCGAACGAAATAATCCGTTACATCAGAAAAAAAACAGGGGGGAAGTTGCCCATCATTGCATCAGGGGGTGTGATATCGGTTGATGATGCTATTGAAAAAATAGAATCAGGCGCAGATCTGGTTCAGGTTTATACCGGATTTATTTATGAAGGCCCGGGGTTCGTGAGAGAAATAAATAAAAAGTTGCTTGAGAGAAGGAAAATTCAGTCCTCAGATATACATGTAAATCAATAACAAAGTGAGACATTTTAAAGCTGCCCAATACATTTTCTCTCTAAAAATAATATTCTGTTTTGGTTTTTTTTAATTAATGATTAATTTTGCAACCCGTTAAATTAACCTGATGATTGATTCAGTAGCTCAGCTGGTAGAGCACATCCCTTTTAAGGATGGGGTCCTGGGTTCGAATCCCAGCTGAATCACACTAAAAACCGCAACCTTGTTTCAACTGGTTGCGTTTTTTATTTAAACCTTTTCATAATTGAATTATGCCTATCCTGATAATACATAAAGATCATGAGAAGAAAATAGTAAAAGTGAATGACGGTTCAAATTTGCATACCGCTTTAATTGAAAATGGTTATGATATATATTCTCCCTGCGGTGGCCAGGGGAAATGCGGAAAATGCAGCGTGTTTATCATGGGGGAAGGGTCGGTTAATTCCTGCAGATATCTTATCAGGAAAGATACAGAGGTAATTCTGCCCGGCACAACAGAAGTGAATATCCTGGAATCCCAGCAAAACAATAGTATTGAAGTGCCATTTTCTCCGGGAAAAACAGTATTCCTGTCTGCACGACCGGCAGGCGTGGCAATTGATATTGGAACAACCACGGTGGTTTTTTATTTTACAGATCTTTCCGACGGATCTCTCCTTGAAACAAGATCAATGCTCAATCCTCAGTCAAAGTACGGTGCAGATGTTATTTCCAGAATTAATTTCTGTGCTCATGATCCGGATAAACTTAAGATACTTCAACAGGAGATACTTAATGCCATTAACCTGCAACTGGATCATTTCCTGCGTTTTTCAGGCAGATCACATCATGACCTTGTGAAATTAACGGTTTCAGGAAATCCAACCATGCTCCACCTTATGGCGGGTGCTGATCCTCTGGGTATTGCGCTGGCACCATATGTGCCCGTTTTTACCGAAAGAACTATTCTTGGGTCCACCGATCCATTATTAAAAGTCCATTCTGAGGCAGAAATCATCCTGCTTCCTTCAGTTTCTGCTTTTGTTGGGGCTGATATCGTTGCAGGACTTGCATCAGTTAATATCTCCGGGTATAAATACATACTTTATATTGATATCGGTACAAACGGTGAAATTGCGTTGATAACACCTGAAAGAATATTTTGTTGTGCAACAGCAGCAGGACCTGCTTTTGAAGGGGCGAATATTACCTGCGGATCCGGAGCATTCGCTGGAGCTATATCCGAATATAAAAATGGAAAGTATCATACTATTGCAGGAGGTAAACCTTCCGGTATCTGTGGTTCGGGACTGGTTGACATAATTTCCTTCCTGCTGGAAACCGGGATGATTGACACTGACGGATATATGGAAAACGATTTTGTTGCAGTGCCTGCAGGGGACACTGTTACAGGAAAGCCGCTGGTTATTACTCCTGCTGATGTAAGAGAAGTTCAACTGGCAAAAAGCGCAATATATTCGGGAATTACTATTCTGCTAAGAAAGGCAGGGATTAACGTTAATGATCTTGATCGTATTTTCCTTGCCGGCGGATTCGGAAATTATATCAATATTGCCGGTGCAATGCGAATCGGTTTACTGCCTGAAGTCGCTGCCGATAATATTGTTACTATTGGCAATGCATCAGGAACAGGTGCTTTGCTGGCATTAAAATCAGGCCATTTTGAGGACCGGATAAACGGAATTCTGGAAAAAACGGAGTATACTGAGTTGTCACTTGATGATGAATTCCCCCTGGAATTTGCCATGAATATGCATTTCTGACAAAAGAGGATAAATATTTTAATAATTACACCTGTGTTAATAAATCCGAAAGTTAATTTTGTAACTAACTACCCTTTTTTTATTATTTTAAGCCGGTTTAAGGGCTTTTCTTTATGTATGCAATAATTGACACTGAAACAACCGGTGGTAGTCCCAGATTTGAGAAAATCACTGAAATAGCCGTTTTTATCCATGACGGTAATCAGATCCTTGAAGAGTATTGCACACTGATTAATCCTGAAAAGCATATTCCGGCTCATATTACTTCTATTACTGGCATTACCAATGAAATGGTTGAGCACGCGCCAAAGTTTTATGAAGTAGCCAGGAAAATAGTCGAATTAACTGAAGGTTGTATTTTTGTGGCACATAACGTAAGTTTCGACTATAATTTCATAAGGAGTGAATTCAAACAGCTAGGTTATGATTTTGAGCGTACCACGTTATGCACCGTTAAGTTAAGCCGGAAGCTTATACCGGGATTAACATCCTATAGCCTGGGCAATTTATGTAACAGCCTGGGGATATGTATTAACGGGAGACACCGTGCGTCGGGAGATGGAATGGCTACCGTGCGACTTTTTGAGCTTTTACAAGAGAAGAACATAGCTGAGGGCAGTAAAATTTCATTTCAATCTGCAAAGGAGGGACGCTACAAGCATCTTAACGGGTTTGTTAATCCAGCTGATATTGAACGGATTCCGGAACAAACAGGGGTGTATTACTTTCACGACTCAGAAGGAAATCTTATTTATATAGGTAAAAGTAAAAATATTTATCACCGCATTTTATCCCATTTTGCATCCAATATAAGTCATAAAGCAGGGGAGATGAAAAGCAGGATTGCCGGCATTTCCTATGAGCTTACAGGGAGTGAACTGGTGGCTTTACTTAAAGAGTCAGTTGAAATAAAAGAACATAAACCTTTGTATAACAAATCACAACGCAGGATAATAAATTCCTGGGGGTTATATTCATCATTTGACAGTAAGGGATACCTGAATTACCGGATAAAAAGGATATCGTCAGAAAATAAATTGCCGGTAACATCTTTTTCATCTAAAGAACAAGCTGAACAGACTTTATCTTCCCTGGTTGAAAAACACTGGTTATGTCAGAAATTATGCGGATTATATGTTACCGAAGGAGCCTGCTTTCATTACGACATCAGGCAATGTAACGGCGCGTGTACAGGCAAAGAACCGGCAAATACCTATAATGCCAGAGCAAAAGAGATATTGAAAAGCTATGAGTCAAATAATGAGAATTATATAATTATTGATAAAGGGCGAACAACAGATGAACGCTCGGTAGTTTGTGTTGAAAATGGGGTTTATCAGGGTTATGGATATATAAATATTCAGGATACTTATTTTCATGTGAGGGATTTCATGTCATGCATCAAGAAAACAGGAAATGATAAAGATGCCCGCATGATCATTCAGTCATGGATGAAAAAAAACAAAACAGAAAAATTAATCAGATTCTGAGGAATTACAGGAAAAAAGTTTTTGTTTTTAAAATAGTTGTATATTTACGTGATTTTTGATATTCATTGAATTAGTTAACCAATTTCCTTGAATATCGCATTTTTCATTTAATACTTTATTTTAATGACAATTTACGTAGGAAATCTAAGTTACAAGGTTAATGAAGAAGAAATTAACGAACTTTTTGCAGGTTTTGGTGAAGTAAAATCTGTTAAAATTATCAGGGATAATGCAAGTGGAAGATCCAAAGGTTTTGCTTTTGTTGAAATGGAGAATGAGGCTGATGCTGAAGCTGCCATTGAGTCATTGAATGAGACCGAGTTTGCAGAAAGAAATATTATTGTAAACAAAGCACGTCCGAAGCCCGAAGGTAACCAGGGCGGGGGAAGATCCAGGCAGCATGGAAGAAGATAACAATATTTTGTTATTCATTCTTACTTGCTTTTCTTTTCGAAATAATTCATTTTTTCGTATACCTGAAGAAAGAAATAAACAGGAATAATCGTGTTATTCCTTAATTCTTGTGTAATTTTATTATGAGAAAAGTGAAAATTCGTTTTTTAATTCCGATCTGCGTTTGTCTGATCGGAATTCTTTTTTTTACCACCTGTCATCCGAAAAAATCATCATCTGAACATGACGAAAATGAAATGTTGTGTGTGGGCCATTACCGGACTGAAGAAGAAGGAAAAGCATTTCTGGAGCAGATGCGGGATAGTTATGCTTCTTCTAAGGAATGGCAACAACGTGCCAAACAAATAAAGCAGCAGATACTGCAAGGTTCATGTCTGGAAAAATATCCGAAAAAATGTCCTTTAAATCCTGTTTTTGGTGATTTAAGGATTTATGATGGTTATCAGGTTCAGAATGTTGCTTTTAATAGTTTACCGGGGGTTTATGTCACAGGGAGTATATATACTCCTGTCGGTGTAAAGGGTAAAATTCCGGGTATTTTAAGCACGCACGGACACTGGAACGAACCTGCAGATTATGGACGATATCGTCCTGATGCTCAAAAGCGATGTGCAGTTCTGGCAAGAATGGGAGCAATGGTTTTTGCATATGATATGGTGGGGTATGGTCAGCTGGCAGAATTTGGCTGGGTTCACAAGCACCCCGCAACATTAAAATTACAACTCTGGAACAGTATCAGAAGTGTGGATTTTTTGATCTCACTGGGTGCTGATCCAAAACGTATAGGTATTACGGGTGCTTCAGGCGGAGCCACCCAGGCTTTTTTACTTACAGCCATTGATAGAAGAATAGCAGTAGCCGCTCCGGTAGTGCAGGTTTCGGCACATTTTTTCGGGGGATGTGTTTGTGAGAGTGGCATGCCAATTCATAAATCTAACGGATATCAGACAAATAATGTTGAAATCACCGCCTGTGCTGCTCCTCGTCCCTTGCTTCTGGTATCGGTAGGAGGGGACTGGACCAAAAACACACCGGAAGTTGAATATCAGCATATTAAGTATATATATGATTTAATGGGAAAACCTGATCTGGTTTCCAATGTGCATCTTCCCGATGAGCAGCATGGATATGACTATAACAAGAGGGCGGCAGTGTATCCTTTTATGGCCGGGCATCTTGGACTGGATATTACGAAGGCTTTAAATCCTGACGGAAGTT
>CAYVTV010000074.1:12154-16585 GCA_964454295.1 uncultured Bacteroidaceae bacterium | reverse complement strand
AGTCAGTATCATTCAGCAGTCTTCTTTGCTTCAACAGGATATATCATGGTTTTACCGGATTACCTGGGTTACGGCAGTTCAAGCCAGATGGAACATCCCTACGAGCATGGCAGGTCGCTGGCTACTGCTTCCCGCGATATGCTGCGGGCTGTCCTTGAATTTGACATAAGGGATAATAAGTTTGCCGCAGGAGATAAGCTGTTTCTCACCGGCTATTCCGAAGGGGGATATGCTACCATGGCTTTGCTGAAGCTGCTGGAAGAGGAACATAAGGATGAGTTCCGTGTAACCGCTGCCACGGTTGGAGCAGGGGCATATAACAAATCAGAGTTTGCCAGGTATATACTGGAAGCCGACACGGAACTGACGTACATTAACTATTTTTTATGGGTATTGGATGCTTACAACAGGATATATAAAGTTAACAGGCCTTACACTACTTATTTCAATGAACCTGTGGCGTCAGCAATCCAACAGGGAGGCATTTTTGCCAACACAGAACTGAATCCTCAGAATATCTTTACCAACAGCTTCAGGGAAGGGATAATCAATGGCACTGACACAGAATTTATCAGCATACTGGCAGATAATGACAATTACGACTGGAAACCCTCTGTTCCTTTACAGCTGTATCACGGAACCGATGATGATTTTGTGTTCTACTTCAATTCTGCCACTGCCTGGGAAGCGATGACGGGGAGGGGATCATTAGAAGTGGAACTGAAGCCTTCACCGGGCGGGGATCATTATACCACGGTTCCGGATTATTACTTCGGGACATTTCTGTTTTTCAGTAATTACTGAGTCCTAATCTTTCACATATCTTATACCGGAAAAGTTTTTCTTCCCCAACGGGAAAATACTTTTTTCATAATGACTTGTTTAGAATATCTTTGCGCCCTGATTTTTATCATTATGAAGAAAACAAAAATAATAGCAACTATCTCTGATCTTTTGAAAAACACAGGTACAATTATTCCAAGAGCATAATCTTCAATGGAAGAATTACTAACCAGAATTAAAGAGCTGGAAAATATTTCCAGAGAACTGGAACCTTCGGAGGCCGAAAGGAATAATTATTTCCAGCAGATACAGGATTTTTCAAACAGGTTCATTAATGATATTCAAACATCAAAAGCCTATTCCGATAAAAAGGTTGAACGTGATCTTCTGGCAATAGACGGGCAAAAGAAGCCTTTAAAAGACATCATTGAGGTGTATAAACAAGAAGTAGTGGATAAGGGGATCAATGCTGCATCCGGCCGCCATATCGGATACATTCCGGGTGGAGGGCTTTATGTTTCTGCTATTGCAGATTTAATGGCTGCAGTGACGAATGAATATGCAGGCTTGTATTTCGCATCGCCGGGAGCTGTTATTATTGAAAATGAGATATTAAACTGGATGAAATCCATCTTCGGATTCCCGGAAAGTGCGGCAGGAAGCCTAACCTCAGGGGGATCTGTAGCAAATCTGATCGCATTGACAGCAGCCAGAGATCATCATAAAATAAAATCAACCAGGATCAATAAGAGTGTTATCTATATGAGTCCCCAGGCTCATCATTGTATTCCCAAGGCATTGAAAATAATCGGACTGGAAGATATTATTATCCGTTATACCAGGATGGACAAGCATTCGAGAATGGATGTCAATGATTTAAACACAAAAATAAATAAGGACAGGCGGCAGGGATTACATCCTTTCCTGGTTATTGCCACTGCAGGAACAACAGATACAGGAGCTGTTGACCCGTTGATGAAGATTGGTAACATAGCTGTGGAAAACAATCTCTGGTATCATATTGATGCCGCTTATGGTGGATTCTTCATTTTAGCGGATCAGAAAAAAGAGTTATTCAGGGGAATAGAAATGGCCGATTCGCTGGTTACTGATCCTCATAAGGGCTTATTTATCCCATATGGTACAGGTGCGGTTCTTGTAAAAAACAAGGAGGCTGTAATGCAGTCGCATCAGTACACGGCAAATTACATGCAGGATTCCACCCGTATCGATTCGGATATCTATAACCCGGCTGATGTTTCCCCGGAATTAACCCGGCATTTCAGGGCATTACGCATCTGGCTTCCCATACAGATGCATGGAATAGAACCATTTAAAGCCTGCCTGGAAGAAAAATTATTATTAACATCATATTTCAGAAACAGACTAAGTGAGTCAGGTTTTGAAACCGGTCCTGATCCGGATCTGTCAGTGAGTTATTTCTGGTACCCTTATAAAAAGGGAGATCAGGATGCATTTAACCGGAGGCTTTTAGAGTTATTATATAAAGACGGGAATGTTTTTTTCAGCTCAACCATTGTTGATAAGAAGTTTGTAATACGAATGGCTATTCTCTCCTTCCGAACGAAGTTAAAAACTATTGATCAGGCTGTTGATGTTCTGAATAATATAAGGTTGAAACTGGAGAGGGAGTAAACTTGCTAAGATTTCTATCAGTATATTATTCAGAACATCAACCGGCTCTGTTGATGAATAGGCTACGGTATGTTTTCGCGTTAACAGCAGGTATGTATGTTGTGCAGAAGTAACCAGAATAAATGCATGCATTAAAATCAGCAAGATCAGCATTTTCTTCATTTCACTACTATTTGTATTTCACCATTCTCTTTACCGTTATTTCTCCGTTAACAGTATAAATATTTACCAGGTATATCCCTTTGTGGAGTCCTTCTGTAGAAATGGTTAACATTGAAGAATTTTTATTGTTCACAGATCTGAGATTCTGGCCTAAGATGTTGGTTATTACAACTTTTTCTGTCATTCCGGCATTTTCCAGGTAATGTTGTCGCTGAAGGGATTGGGGTAAATATGGAATTGTAAAGGTTGACTTTCTTTATTTCTTTCAATATTGGTTAAAAGGGTACTGAATGATGCAGGATTACCGGTGGCATCTGAAGTATTATATTTTTCATTTCCGGTGCTACCATTATATTCGCAAACCATCACCCGATAGGTGGTGTTTGGTGAAAGACCGGTTACGGTTACATTGTTGGAGGTTCCGTTGTACATACAATACCATCCCCCGGAGCCGGTCTGGTCACCTGAACCGAATATATTGTTAGCGGCATATGTGGTATTATTAACCGGTTCAACTGTGCCGTTGTCTCCCTCCATCATAAAAACCACCCTTCCTGCCCCGTTACCGTTTGTCCATAAGATATCTGCCTGGTTTAATTCTATGTTAGTGAAGTAAATATTGGTGGCGGGAATGGAAGGGGTAGTCATCCCTTCCTGTGTTATATTTATTATCTTATCCAACACATCCTCACTGCTAACTGTTAAAGTAGTATTACGTGGATCTTCGGATACATTACTGCCTGTAGTGGTTACTGTAACGATTCTGTAACCGGAGCTTTTTCCAGGCGAAGTAACAATTGTAATACTAACAGGATTTTCAATCTCTTTGCCATATCACTGATTTATTTTAATATGTTTTTAACGATTATCTTCCCGGGAGCATTACTTTACCCGGGAGCTGAAAAGAGGGTAAGTTGATGTAATCACTCTTATCCGTATGTCAATTATCAGGTTTTTTATCTTGGTCCACGCGGTATTACCTTTCCACTCTCATCCTCCCCTTATTCCTTACCTTGCCCTCCTTTTCCGGTATCGCCGGCTTTGCCCTGCCCTTTTTCATCCTGGTTACCCTGTCCTTTTTCATCCTGGTTACCCTGTCCTTTCTCTTCCTGATTACCTGGTTTGCTTTCTTCCTGAGCAGGCTCACAGGGACTTTTGGGACGGTTGTTACCACTGCCAAAGACAGGTTCCTTATCTGTATCAATACATACTGACCAGTGGCCCATAGAGCCGGGATTTCTGTTGCTCACTGTAACTTTCAGTTTACCTGTAAACAGATAGTACTGTCCCGGTCTCACGCTATATGGCTTTCCGTTCACAACGGCATTACCACCTCCTGCAATAGTCATGAAATACAGGCTGCTGGCAGGGCCCGAGTAGCTGAAGTTCTTATTGGTTAAGTTATCCCTGTTATATGTTCCGGAAGGTGTTATCATACAGAATTGCCATGCTGAATTCCCCGGGTTTATCCTGGGTCCGCATGGTTTTTCCTCTGCCGGCGGGGCGGCAACGGTAACGGAGCTTGTCTTGCTGTCCTGTCCGCACTCGTTTTTAGCCGTTACCACAAACGTGAAGGTACCCGGCTGAAGTTTGAACTTAGCCGAGATTACTCCGGTTGCGGGTACGAACTGGAAGCTGTTGTCAGGCTGGCCATTTACTGTCAGGGTGATCTCACCTTTATTCTTCACCTGGGTTACCGTTCCCTTTAAATCGTGGGAAGCATCGGTACGATCCACGGCGGTAATGTTGAAGCTCACGACCGGGGGTACGCAGGGTGGTTTTTCCTCTGCCGGCGGGGCGGCAACGGTAACGGAGCTTGTCTTGCTGTCC
>CAYVTV010000074.1:0-12054 GCA_964454295.1 uncultured Bacteroidaceae bacterium | reverse complement strand
TTACTGTCAGGGTGATCTCACCTTTATTCTTCACCTGGGTTACCGTTCCCTTTAATTCGTATGTAGCATCTTCAAGCTTGACCTGCATTATATTGACGTTTATTGAAGGAACGGGGCATGGTCTTTCAATGAGGGCTGGTACGAAGGTAACTATGGCAGTTTTTCGTTCCTGTCCGCATTCATTTTTTGCTTCCAGCAAGAAGGTATTTATGCCCTCGGTCAGTTGTGTGTTGAAACTTACCACATTGTCAGTGAAGTTAAATCTGACAGCATTATTATTTACAATAAGTTTGATACTGCTGATATCAGTTACGTTCATTACCCTGGCAGAGTATACGTACTGAATGTTTTCGACCTTCACGTCGTTGCTGCTCAGCAGAATAACTTCAGGGAGAGGGCAGGGTTTGGAATTTTTAATGATTGTGGTCATATCGGATGTTACTCCGTATTCATTTCTTGCGATGATCTCAATGGCATTGGCTCCTTCTGCCAGGTCGATATTTGTAGTTACCACGCCATTGGTGCTGAACGAGAAGTTACTGGTGTTTATACCGTTGATTTTCACTGTCACATCCCTCTTTGTTGTAACATTGGTGGTTTGTGCACTCACAGGGAAATCATTTTGCTGCACTGTAACGGGGGAAGGTGGATTGGTGAATTTAACGGCAGGAGGATAGACTTTTGCGGGAGCAGGTGGTGGAGGAGGTGGAGGAGGTGGTGGTGGCGGCAGTGGAGGTGGAGGCGGAGGTGTTGGTGCAGGTGTTGGTGCAGGTGTTGGTGGTGTTGGAAGTGGAGTTGGAGGTGTTTGGGCAACAGTCCTGTTAAAGTTAATGGTTACCCTGTCTTCAGCAGTTCCGGCGGAGTTTTCTGCTACCACCCTGAAATTATTATTGCCTTCGTGCAGGGTAACGTTTACCTCGATATTGTTAGTGGCGGATGAAAATGTAAAGTTATCTTTTCTTACACCGTCCTGGTAAAACCTTATACCGGAATATCCCTGTACATTGTGAACTTTTGCTCTTACAGTGTGGATATTGATATTAGTGGGAAAGGGATCGGAGGGAGGGTCGAAAATTTTCACTGAAGGAAGGGGCTCTTTATAGGGTGTGATTGGTGCGACAGCGGGAGCAGGAGCAGGAGCAGGGTATGGAGAAGGGATTCTGGTCCGGGCAACTGCACCTGCAGAACCGCGGCCCATACTCCATTTAAAACCCAGGGTGGTGTACCTGTTCCGGTCGATGCCTGAGCCCGGAGCGATATTGTTATCCATGTTTATTCCCACAAGGCTGTTTTCCTCAGTTAATGAAAAATTCACCTTATGTTCTATACCCATCGAAAAGCTTCGGGAAAACTGGTATCCGAGAAAAAATCCACATGTCGGCAGAATAGCGGCCCTGTTATCCAGCCGGGTTTCATATTTCCTGTCGGAAAGTTTCAGCAGGTCCTCATTTATTTTGGAGGGAGATTGGACGGGGTCAATAACGCTATAGTCATAAAGGCTGTTATTTTCATCGTAAAGGTCGGTAAAAGTGCGGCCATGGGTAATTCCTCCCCCGGCAAATCCGGTTACGACGATGCGTGTGCGTTCACGTAACCGGTTCAGTGTCAGTCCCAGTTCAAAGTCATAATTAAAAAAATCGAAACGCACGTTATCATATGTGCCGTCGAGGTTGATCCTGTGGTCGTGCGCCCAATTTTCACCTCTCATGAAACGGAATTTCCAGTCGGCCCCAAGTATAGCTTCTTCTTTTTTACGAAGGTGGTGACCGAGTGAGAAGTCAAATCCGTAGCCCCTGGAGTTGGCGATATCGCTCTTCTGGTAAGCACCTCCCATGCCAAAGCCTATGGTCATGCCACCGTTGGTGGTATAATAGGCTTTTTGTGCTTCCACGGGAATGAAGGGGAGAAATCCCAGGCTAAGTAGGAACAGAATGTGTAAAGATAGTTTCATAAATATGTGGATTTAAGTTTCCTGAAAATTCCAGCAAAAGACCTGTCAATGGGGCTGTCTCATAAATGTTTTTAACCACGAAGGACTCAAAGTACGCACAAATGGACTGAAGTATATATTCCCAATAACCCAATAGCCTAAATAACAGCACTTTCCGCGAGCGCTGACTGTGTGTTGCCGTAGCTTCAGCGAAGGTACAAGCTACTCAGCGCCGCGTCTTCGGCAAGCCTCCGGCGGCCGAAGGGAGGCGCTGTGTTCTTCGTGTTGTCCCTGGTGTCCTTCGTGGTTGATAATACTTCAATTAATGAGACAACCCCTATGAAACCTCCATGATTGCGGCAAACGCAAACACGCATGAACAAAAAAATGGAGGTTTGACTTCGTCGAGCCCTACGGGGTTCATCCGACCATTGAAAATAAAATTTTGTACGGATGAAACCTCCATGATTGCGGCAAACGCAAACACGCATGAACAAAAAAATGGGGGTTCCATGCCCATTTGCCCATAGGCAAATGAAACTTATTGATTTGCAATAACATAATTAATATTTGTACGCATGAAAAAACAAAAATAATACCACTCAAATATAGGTAATAATATTATTACTTGATTTTACTATATTTGGTAATTATTAACTTAAATCCAAAGCTATGAATTCAACTTCAATCATTGGTATTATTGCCTTAATTTGTGCAATATGGGTAATCTATGATGTCTGGACCAATCAAAAGAAGATGAGTGAAGGGAATAAAATTCTCTGGACAGTGGTGGCTATTCTGTTCAGCATTATAACAGCTATTGTGTATTACATTGTGAAAAAGAAGTAGTAATAAATTATTGTAACTATTCAGGTACAACCTGAAAATTTTATTTTACTAATTTTTTAATTTTCATTTAAATGAAACGATTTTTCAGTTTTGCTTTATTCCTGCAGATTATAGTTTGTTCTTTATCTGCCCAGCCCTCATCCTCCGAAGTAAAAGAAATTAAACGTTATGAAGTCAGGGAAGCCAGGCAGGCAGCGGCAGTTGACAGGGACTTCTTCTATGTTATCAATAACAGCACCATACTTAAATACAGGAAATCCGACGGGCAGCTGGCAGCTGAATGGGACGGAAGTGCTGAAGGGATCAAACATCTCAACAGCGGGGTTGTAATCAAAGGGAAGTTATACTGCGCAAATTCCAATTACCCGGATTCACCGATGGCGGGTTCCATTGAGATCTTTGACACAAAAACCCTCCAGCATATCGGGAACCACAGTTTTGGCATTTATACAGGCTCGGTTACATGGATAGATCAGCGTGAAGGATACTGGTATGTTGGTTTTGCCCATTATACAGGGAAGGGGTCAACCGAAGGCAAAGACACAAAATGGACTTCGGTGGTAAAGTTCACAAAAAAATGGCAACGTGTTGAGGCCTGGATATTCCCCGATCACCTGCTGGAGATATTTGCCCCGAAAAGCAATTCGGGCGCAGCATGGGGAACAGACGGTAAACTTTATTGTACCGGACATGACAATTACGAGATTTATGTAATGGAAATTCCACGGTCAGGATATACACTCAGGCATGTAAGAACCATACCGACACTTACTTATGGGCAGGGAATCGCTTTTGACCGTACGATGAAGGATAAAATGGTATTATATGGAATAGGACAGAAGAATGAGAATCTGGTGATAGCTTTTGAGGTGGAAAGATGATTAAATAAGGATTGAAATATATCCTTTCCCGTCACATTCCGGACAATTCGCTATTCTCCCCATGCATCTGCATTCAATGATTGTATCACCTGTTTCATTATTGAGCTTTTCCCCCTTATTTTCACCGGTGCCTAACCATTCGTTCCAGTCTTTCCATCCGTCATTCCTGTACGCAATTTCAAGATAAGAATATATATTTTCAGGTTTTGGATTTTTTCCCGGTAATTGATTATTGCAAAAACTTCTCCAATCGGATTTGTTTTTCAGTTTCAGACTTTTTATAAAGCTCCGGGTAGTTGCATAATCCTTAAATTTTATATCTGTACCCAGCCAGTCATTCCAGCCTTTCCAGCCGGTATGCCGGTATATTACATCCGGGCTTGGAGGGATATCACAAGGTAATGGTTTTCTGTCAGGGAACTTTCCCATGATAAATGCATCCCACTCTTCCTTATATTCAAATTCATATTCCCATGAGACTTTTCTGGCTTCGGGGAAAGGTCTCCATTTGGGTTTCTCTTTCACGTCCCAGATACTGTTTATTGGCATAACAGTGTCAGGTTGTGAAGATGTAATCCCAAGCCAGTCGTCCCAGCCTTCCCATCCTGAATTCTGGTATTGAACATCCGGATTTTACGGGATATCTTCGGGGAGAGGCGACAGGTTTCTGTACTGCCCTGTGATATACCTGTCCCATTCATGTATTTATGAGAGACCTAACTTCCTTACGAATATCCTGGCATCCCTGAAGTTTCTCCATTTACTTGAGGGGATATTATCTCAAAATGATAGTTGCATTGAAGACATGCATTCTGTTAATATGGTTTTGTGGAGGATTACTGTCGCCTGAGAGGGACTGACATTTATAGACTACCCAATTAGTAAGTTAATCTTTTTCCCAAGCCCAAAACCGAAAATCCTGTAAAGTGTTGAAAGTTGAATATCGCACTTCCCATTTTCAAGCCGTGATATGTAACTTTTTTTAGTTCCAATTTTCTCTGCGAGTTGCTGCTGTGTCATTTTAGCTTCTTTTCGGGCTTCCTTTAACATTTCACTAATCACAAAATATTGAGCTTTTTCTTCAAATTTATCTCGTTTTTCAGTGCCAATCTTACCATATTTAATGTCTAACAACTCATCGAAGTTTTTAGCGTTTCTAATTTTATTTCTGTCCATCGTTTTTCTTTTTTGAGTTAAAGTATTCGTCTTTAAGTTTCAGGGCCAGGTCAATCTCTTTTTTAGGAGTCTTCCGGGTCTTTTTATTAAAACCATTAAAGAGAACAACCAAATTGCCTTTATCGAAACAGCAGAATATCCGATAAATATTGCTTTCAAACTCAATCCGGATTTCATAAAGTCCATCAGTCCCCGTTATATGGTCGAGAAACTTATTTGGTACGTTCTTCACTGTCCGGATAATCTTAAAGACATACTCAATTTTCTCCTGCACTTTTTTTGTCTGCTTCAGATAGAAGTCAGTAAAATAGTGTTCGAAAAAAATAATTCGTCTCTGAATATTCATTCAGTAAAGTTAACTTAAAAGTTTACAATTTACAAATTTTTAGTTTAAATATTGAAAATACCGCAAACCTCTAAAATATCAAACCATTTCAAACCTGTCAAGGTTCATAACCTTGTCCCATGCTGCCACGAAGTCCTTAACAAATTTTCCTCCTGCATCTGCACTACCTTAGACTTCGGCGAGTGCCCTGAGTTCTGTGTTTGAACCGAAGACAAGATCTGTCCGGG
Source organism: uncultured Bacteroidaceae bacterium (assembly GCA_964454295.1). Taxonomy (GTDB): domain Bacteria; phylum Bacteroidota; class Bacteroidia; order Bacteroidales; genus CAYVTV01. The sequence goes on along the minus strand of CAYVTV010000074.1, from coordinate 6,645 downwards.
TGTTTGTCCATTTCAGTTTGCCTGTAGTGCGGTCAGTTCCCTCAAAGGTTTCTCCGAATTCTGATGCCGGCTTCCATACGGTGCTCATTTTGAGCAGGTTTACAAAGAAATCATTGGTAAGGACTTCCGGTCGGTACAGGATATTTGCTTATTTTTCCGGAGTTGGGTTCTGTTTTTTTATAGTTTTATTTCACACCCTGGATGTAACGGTAAAATTCGCTATTAGTGGTGATGATAAGCGTGGTTTTTTCGTCCAGTGCTTTTTCGAAACTTTCCATCGTACGCATAAAATAATAGAGTTCCTGTGTTTGCCGGTTACGGTTAACAGCGGCTGCGTAAATATTTGTGGCTTCAGCATCAGCACGGCCTTGTATCTTTTCTGCCTCACGTATGGCTTCGGATTGTATCTGAGCCAGATCCCGTTCTTTGTTACCCAAAATTTTACGTGCCTCACCCTGACCTTCGCTGCGGAACTGATCGGCAATACGGTTACGTTCACTGATCATACGATCGTAAACCCTGTTGCGGACTTCTTCCACATAGCTCATTCTTTTAAAACGAAAGTCAAGGATCCTGATCCCAAGATCAGCAGTTCTCAGGTTAGCTTTTTCAAGAATGAGGGCTTCGATAACATCCCTGCCAACGTTGATGTCTTCGAGATGTTCCATCACTTCCATGAATTCCTCAACAATTTCAGGTTCGCGGTTCGTTGATCGCACTATTTCGAGAAGGTCGTGGCTGGCCACGGCAATTCGTGTTTCTCCGTCGAGAATATCGTCTAACCGGGATTGTGCTGAGCGTTCGTCGCGTAAGCGGATATAAAACTGCAGGGGGTCAGTTATTTCCCAGCGTGCATAGGTGTCAACATGAATAAATCGTTTGTCCTTGGTGGGCACCTGATTAGGGTCACCGTCCCATTCGAGATACCGTTTGTCAAAAAACTGTACTTTCTGAATAAATGGTACTTTAAACTGCAGACCCGGCTTGGTCCTGGGCTCACCCACGGGCTTGCCAAACTGGGTGACAACAGTTTGCTGTGTTTCATCCAGAATATAAACTCCGCTTCTGATAGTGATTATTGCGAGTACTATAAGTGCAATAATTATGATATAATACTTCTTCATGGTGCTGTGATTTTTTGAGAGGTTCCAAGATTGAGCAGTGGGAGGATGTTGTTGCCTTTTTCATCCAGTATTATTTTATGCTGGAGTTTAGGCAGGACGCGCTCCATCGTTTCCAGGTAGATTCTCTTTTTGGTCACTTCGGGTGCTTTAATGTAGGCCGCAAATAGTGAATTAAAGCGGTCGGCTTCACCGGCAGCTCGATTCACGCGGTTCAGGTAATAAGCTTCGGCAAGCTGGATGGTTTCCTCCGCTTCTCCGCGGGCACGGGGAATCACGCGGTTATATTCCGATTCTGCTTCATTGATGAGCGTTTCACGCTCCTGTTGTGCCTGGTTCACTGCATTAAAACTGGGTTTAACAGTTTCAGGAGGATTCACATCCTGCAATACCACCTGGTCAATCCGGATGCCATTTTCATACTCGTTGCACATCTGCTGAAGCAGCGCTTCCACATTTGAAGCTACTTCCTGGCGGCCTACTGTAAGCACTTCATTTACAGTGCGGTCACCCACGGTCTTCCTCACGGAGGCTTCAGCCATATCGCGAAGGGTTTTTTCTGCATTGCGCACCCTGAAAAGGTACTGGTAGGAATTGCTAATACGGTATTGCACTACCCACTCCACATCAGCGAGGTTAAGATCTCCCGAAAGCATCAGTGATTCATCTGAAAAGCTCTGGGGGGAGTATGTCGTGCGCGTGGCTGCCATGTCGGTCCTGAAACCAAATTCCTGTTTGAGCTGACGCTGAACGGGTATTTTGTACATCTTTTCAATGCCAAACGGTGCGATGAAGTTCAAACCGGGCGGCACTGTGCGGTTATACTTTCCGAAAAAAAGAACTACACCCTCTTCTTCCGGACCTACTGTTTTAGTGGCTGACAATAATGCAACAAACAGTATAAAAGCGATGATGATATTTAACAGGTATTTTTTAACCCATCGCTCAGCCTTTAAAGGATCAAACATAAACTGATTATTATTCATAAATATTTTGTATTAAATTAATTAAGGGATTCCCTTAATACGTTCACTGTATCCTGATCAGGGCTTTGGATAACGAATTAATATGATACACAAAGCTTTCTCAGTTTCTTTGTAAAGATAGTTGAAGTTTTACTAGTATCAAAGACGTATGACATAAAAGGCTTAATTCAGACTGACAAGTAAAACAAATTCAGCGCAATATAAAAATATAACGAACTATAGTGTTGAAATAAATATTAAATTAAGAAAAAAAAGGGGGAGGGGATAATAAAAATAATAAAAAAATCAACATAATTTAAATATAAAGGGAGTTAGGGTGATGATAAAATATAAAATAACGAAATTAAAGTATATAAAATAGGGGGGTATAAAAAATAATATATATTTTTGTCGAATTAAATATAAATTGTTAATCCTAAATGCAAAAATGATGAAAGCAAATTATCTTTTAAGCAAGGTGATAACTTCTGCAACAGTTGCATTACTAATTTCGAATACTGTGCAGGCTCAGGATAAAGAATCTCCTGTTTCAGTCAGTGTTGACCTGGTTAGCAGGTATGTATGGAGGGGTACGGATTTTGGGAATGCACCCGCAGTGCAGCCAACCATTGAGCTTGGGCTGGGCAGTTTTGCCTTCGGTGTATGGGGGAGTTATCCCATAAGTGCAAGTCCTTACCTTGAAGCAGACCTGTATGCGAGTTACTCCTTTGGTTTCGGACTGGATGTGATTGCCACGGATTACTATTTTCCGGCAGGACAGGTTGGTGTGGTTGTTGATAGCACATGGTTCAGCAGGGATGCGCACACTTTTGAAATCGGATTAAACCAGGGAATCGGTGATTTCTATATATCAGGGTATTATTTCCTCAATGCCAGCAGTGATCTTTATTTTGAGGCCGGGTACTCTTTTAAACATTTCGGTCTGTTTGCAGGTGCCGGTAATGAAAGTTATACCACCAACGGAGGTTTTTCGTTATGTAATGTGGGTGTTGCTGCGGTGAAAAGTATTAAACTCACTGAAACATTCTCATTTCCGTTATCCGGTGCATTTATAATTAACCCGGATAAACAGCAGGTTAATATTGTTGTTGGAATTTCTTTTTAACTGGCAACATTTTAAATTGCGCCTTTGCGCCCTTGCGTTTTTTTATGAAACCCTCATAAACCGGCGTAAGCAGCAAGAAAATGAATAAAAAACAGGAGTTTTATCATATCATTATAATGAAACATTCTGACTCCTTTTATATCCTTTTTCGAAGCTTCGACCATTGATTCTGCCACACACCGGGCCTTAACAGGTTTCAGGTTTGATGGAAGCAGAAATGAAACGGGCTTCATGAATATTGTTCCGATAAACTCTCCGGATCTGAATTCTTTTCTTTTACCCAGAAGCAGAGAAGGCCGGAAGATCAGGATGGATTCAATGTTCAGATTGCGCAGTGTGTCTTCCACTTCCCCTTTAAGCCGGAGGTAAAAATTTTTACTTTTACTGTCGGCTCCCACAGATGAGACATAGACGAATTGCCTGCATCCGGTCTCTGAACAGAGTTTTGCTGCATTTACAGGGATATCGTGGTCAACTTTCCTGTACTCGTCTTTATCCCCCTTCACCTTTTTGCTGGTTGTTCCCACAGCGCAGAAAACCACATCGCTGCCCTCTATGGCTGATTTAAAAGCTTCTTTGTCGGCAAAATCAATTACTGCCACTTTTACTTTTGGGTGGCTACATTGAAAAGGTCTTCTTACAATGACTTTAACGGGGGAAAACTCCGGGTCGTCCTGCAGGATTTCCAGCAGGTGGCTGCCAATCAGGCCTGTGGCGCCGATTAATGTTGCGGTTTTATTTTTCATGAAAATTATTTTTTCCTTCGTGTATCTTTGTGAAACCCTTTGTGCCCTTGGTGGTTAACCTCATTACGTTTTTAACCACAAAGTAAACAAAGGGTTTCACAAAGGTAAATAAAGGGAAACTCATAATATAATTTAAAATGTGTGGTAAGGGTTTGCGAAACTTTTCTTATTTTTAGTTTTATTCTGCAATTTTATTTAATTTATACCATCATTAAGAGTTTTATTTAAAATATAAAAATAATGAATCGTATAATCTTTACAATTCTTATTGCTTTAGGAACACCTTTTATTGTATGCTCCCAGCCTCCTGAAAAAATGAGCTACCAGGCAGCGATACGCGATGCGGAAAATAACCTGGTGACCAATACCCCGGTGGGGATGCAGGTCAGCATCATACAGGGAGCCGCAGATGGTGTTGTGGTTTATTCCGAAACTCACACTCCCGCGACAAGTGCCAACGGACTGGCTTCGGTTGAGGTGGGTGCAGGCTCTGTTGTCTCAGGTTCTTTTTCTGAGATCGACTGGTCGAAAGGAACTTTCTTTATTAAAGTTGAAACCGACATAACCGGGGGTGACAATTATACCATAACCGGAATAAGTCAGTTGTTAAGTGTACCGTATGCATTTTATGCCGGGAAGATAAGTCTGTTCAAGAACGGAACATACTGGGAGTTTTATATTTCAGACAACGGTAATTTAATGGCACTGCCTAAGATCACTGTTGAATATCCCTTTGCAGGTGAGCCAACAGTTACCGATATTGACGACAACATCTACAATACCGTGAAAATAGGGACACAGGTATGGATGGCAGAGAACCTTAAAACAACCCGGTTTAATCATGGAGATAACATTCCCCTGGTTACAGATAAGACAGAATGGAGTCTTTTATCCACACCTGCCTTTTGCTGGTATAACAATGAAGAAACGCACAAGGAAACCTATGGCGCATTATACAACTGGTTTGCCGCAAAAACGGGCTTTTTATGTCCGGAGGGATGGCATGTACCCACAGATGCTGAATGGGCAGTTTTAACTGATTATTTAGGCGCCATGGCCGGCGGAAGGATGAAAGAGACAGGCACGGCGCACTGGAATGCTCCGAATACCGATGCTACAAATGAAAGTGGGTTTACTGCCCTGCCAGGTAGTTTGAGGGATTATGACGGGATTTTTTCAGGATTGAGGTCTTATGCTCACTGGTGGAGTTCTACCGGGCACAATTCCATTTACGCTTACTCGAGGGCGGTGAACTATTTGCAAAATACCGTCTGGAGACAAACACCATACAGACAGCGAGGTTGTTCTGTGAGGTGTGTGAGGGATCCCTTGTAATTTAACTTAAAACACTACTGTTTTTTTAAAATAAGTTATTTCAATAGTTCGTAAATTAAAATGAAACGCAGAGCCGCAAAGGCAAGAATGTTGATTATTAATAAGTGGAGAATAATCAGGGTTATTTATGGCTGATACTAGTGATATGCATTTTCTTTGCCTGGGGATTTCAGGCTTTTATCATGAAAATTGCCAACCGCATCATGGAAGCAGAAAGTATTTTTTCTATATGATGGTAACAGGTTTAATGCTTGCTCCCCTGTCAATTTACATGGCTGATTTCTCGGAGCCGGTAAACTGGTGATTCGGCGGGCCCTATATTTCGGCTATCATTCAATCATTGAATGCAGTAGGGGCACTTTTCATTATATATGCCATCAGATACGGAAAGGTTATGATCGTATTGCCTCTTACAAACGCACTGGCTCCTGTAATTACTACAGTACTATTACTGTTAATACACTTTGTTCTGCCTTGACCCGTTGTGATAACAGGGATTGTTATGGCATTGCTGGCGTTTTATCTACTTTCTGATTAAATATTTTATTTTCCCATATATAATTATTATAAATGCGGCTAAAGCTATATCGATACACGGACAGCGCTCGCCGAAAGCTGTGGCGGCACACGAACAGTGCCCAGGGAAAGTACGCGCAAATGATACAGAAAGAACTTTTCAGACAGTATCAATGGCATACGTATTGCTTTCTGTCCGGCCATTTCTAACGGGAGACAGGGGAAACTTGACTTTGTTAAAAGCTTACCTTATATTTGTTTAATACAAGCAGGCAAGTACTTCAATTCCACTTATGACGTAACTCACCTCTCTTTATGAAGAAAATAATAACCTTATCGGCGTTCCTGTGTTTCTTCATGTTGACATGGAATAATCATGATTTATGTGTCAGACTCATAAATTTACAGGGAGTAAGTTCCGGCAATTTCAGATTTACCGACAGTACTGCATTCATCGATGTCTCAGGATTTACACCCGGGATCTGCTTTCTGCAGATCACCGGCTCAGGTTCAGATGCAATGATAACCATTAAAATATCCATCATTAAATAATCACTGTCATGAAGAAGTTAAGTGTTACTATAATCTTGTCGTTCCTCGTTATCCAGGTTTTTCCTCAGGTTCCCCAGGCCATAAGTTACCAGTCGGTAGTCAGGGATTTGAACGGGAATCCGCTGGCGGAACAGAATGTATCACTAAGGATAAGCATCCTTGAGGGGGATATAGATGGGGATGCGATATATGCTGAAACGCACAGTATCACTACCAATAAATTCGGACTGATCAATATTAAGATCGGTATGGGCACACCGGTAACAGGTGATTTCAGTTCGATC
>CAYVTV010000073.1:9577-16871 GCA_964454295.1 uncultured Bacteroidaceae bacterium | reverse complement strand
CACTTCATTTTTTCCATAGTTAAAGCAGAGCGAATCCCAGGCAACATGCTCCCTTCGTATATCGCCATGAAAAAACTGGGAGGGAGAGCCATCATACCTGCCTATGCCCTCGACTTCATTTTTTACTGCATGAGAGTGGACAATGTCCATTATTACGCGCAACCCCTTACCGTGGGCTTCATCAATAAGCTTTTTCAATGAATCGGGATCGCCGAAACGGGAGGATGCAGCAAAAAATCCTGAGACATGGTAACCGAAAGATCCATAATAAGGATGTTCCTGTACGGCCATGAGTTGCAGGGTATTGTACCCGGCCTTTATAATCCTGGGTAAAACTTTTTGCCTGAACTCATCCCATGTGCCGATCTTATATTCTTCCGTGGCCATTCCCACATGGACTTCATAAATAAGGGGGGCTACATCTTTTAGCTGAGGGGTTTTATTATTCCACATATATGGATTATCGGGATCCCAAATCTGTGCATTAAAAATCAAAGTATCAGGATCCTGTACAACACGTTTTGCCCAAGCCGGGATTCTTTCCCCTGAACCATTTTTCCAGTGCATCGAGAGTTTATAAATGTCAGAATGCCCAATACTGCTATGAGGTAACTTTAGTTCCCACGTGCCGTTCAATCCTTTTTTAAACCGAAAAAGTTTGTTTTCAGTCCAGTTGTTAAAAGTTCCGATAAGAAATATTTCTGCTGCATTAGGAGCCCATTCCCTGAAAACCCAGCAATCAGCTGTTTTATGACATCCGAAATAAAGATGTCCCAGCGCAAATTTTGATAAGGACCCGGATTGACTTATGAGTTGTTGTTTCTTAACTGCTATCTGTTCCATCCGTCTTCTGATTACTTCGGAAAAGGGTGAGAGCCAGGGATCCTTAACGATTATGGAGGATGTGTTCATTTTAATCCTGTTTAGTGCTTGCAGGAAAACGCCAATAGCTGCGTTATGCTCGCCTTCAAGACAGTCATTTACGATTAGTAAACTCCTGTCTTTCAGGCATCGCATGCCTTGCTCCTGACGTTTTCTTATCAAGCACATGCGAAAATATTGAGTTTTCTTTCAGACTATTTAAGTGGAAATATACTAAAAATTAAGATAACATGTATAAATAAACATAATGGTGCCGGACGACTGTTAGAAATACCCTCTGTGTCCCTCTGTGAAATATTTTTGATATTAATAACACAGAGTGACACAGAGGTTACACAGAGTGACACAGAGGAGGATATTTATGTTCAGAATTTATATCTTTGCAGTTCGAACTTTATAATAAATGCAAATCTGGCAACATACGGAACACTTTTCTTTTGCAAATCCTGTTGTGACTATCGGCATATTTGACGGGGTACACGCTGGTCACAGATATATGCTTGAGAAACTAAAATCGGTTGCAAAGTCAGTGAAAGGAGAATCTGTTGTGCTTACCCTGTGGCCTCATCCCCGGCAGGTGCTGAATAATGACAGTAGAAGTCTGAAATATTTATCTTCTTTCGATGAGAAAGTTCTTTTACTGGATAAAACAGGTATAGATCACCTGGTGGTTATTGAATTTACGAAGGACTTTTCACAGCTGGCTTCATGCCGGTTTATTAAAGAGGTTTTAGTGGATAAAATAGGGATACATCATTTAATAACAGGTCATAATCATAAATTTGGCAGGAACAGGGAGGGGGATTTTCTGAACCTGAAAAAGTGTGCAGAACTATATAAATTTACTATTGAACAGAGTGAGCCTTTACTGAATGGGGGAGAAATGATCAGTTCAACACTTATAAGGGATCTGCTGATGAATGGAAAGCTTGAGGAGGCAAACAAATACCTGGGGTACAATTATTTTTTACAGGGGAAAGTTACCGGAGGTAACCGGATTGGAAGGCTGATAGGGTTTCCGACTGCGAATATTTCTCCTCATGACACGCATAAACTGATACCCGGCGATGGAGTGTATGCGGTAAACCTGGAATCAGAAAGTGTGGTATATGATGGGATGCTTAATATTGGCATAAGGCCAACCCTGAATTCAAACATGGAAAATAAAACCATTGAAGTAAATATTTTTGATTTTGAGGGAGATCTTTACGGTGGTGATGTTACACTGACTTTCAGGAAGCGGATCAGGGATGAAAAAAAGTTTGACAATATTGAACAATTGAAACAACAGTTGGTTAAAGACAGAGAGGTGGCAAAAGGGATATTGAGGAGTAAGCCCTGAAGTGTGGTGAAATGTTAAACATTGGCCTGTTGATATGTGACGAGTGACGAGTGACATGTGACGTGGTTGAGGATAAGGGATTAATTGAATCTATAATATTATTAAAATGGAAAACAATTTAACATTAACAGAAGTCCTTCCTTTTAAAGTAAAGGATTTAGGATTAGCTGAATGGGGCAGGAAGGAAATTGAGATTGCTGAGCAGGAGATGCCGGGATTAATGGCCATAAGAAATAAATATGCTAAGGATAAACCTTTGCAGGGAGCAAGGATTACGGGATCATTGCATATGACCATTCAGACTGCCGTATTGGTAGAAACCCTCATTGAGCTGGGTGCTGATGTAAGGTGGGCTAGCTGCAATATTTTTTCGACCCAGGATCATGCTGCTGCAGCACTTGCTTCCAGGGGAGTCCCTGTATTTGCATGGAAGGGAGAAACACTGGAAGAATACTGGTGGTGTACAGCACAGGCTCTCACTTTTCCTGGCGGGAAAGGTCCGCATCTTATTGTTGATGACGGGGGAGATGCCACACTTATGGTTCATAAGGGGTACGAGGCTGAAAATGATCCTTCTCTGCTGAACAGGAGGGGAGCAAACAGAGAAGAAGAAATTATCATTAAAACCTTAAAAGACATCCTGGAAGTATCACCTGACAAGTGGCATAAGATGGTTGGGGAAATCAGGGGAGTTTCCGAAGAAACAACAACCGGCGTGCATCGTCTTTACCAGATGATGGAACAAGGCACTCTCCTTTTTCCTGCCATGAATGTAAACGATTCGGTTACCAAGTCGAAATTTGATAATCTGTATGGCTGCCGTGAGTCACTGGCAGATGGAATTAAAAGGGCTACTGATGTGATGATTGCCGGTAAGGTGGTTGTCATCTGCGGGTATGGTGATGTGGGTAAAGGTTGTGCCCAGTCAATGAAATCGTACGGAGCCAGGGTGCTTGTCACGGAAATAGATCCCATATGTGCACTGCAGGCAGCCATGGAGGGTTACGAAGTTACTACCGTTGAGGATGCTCTCGCAGAGGGTAATATCTTTGTCACTGCAACGGGAAACAGGGATGTTATAACCCTGGAACATATGAAAAAGATGAAGGATCAGTCAATAATCTGTAATATTGGCCATTTTGATAATGAGATACAGGTTGATCCTTTGAATGAATATAAAGAAGCTGAAAAGATCAATATAAAGCCTCAGGTTGATAAATATGTATTTAATGACGGTCATTCTATTTATCTTCTGGCTGAGGGCAGGCTGGTAAATCTGGGATGTGCCACGGGACATCCGTCTTTTGTAATGAGCAATTCCTTCTCCAACCAGACGCTGGCACAGATAGAATTGTGGAGGAAGAAACATGATATTGGAGTATACACATTACCTAAATATCTTGATGAGGAAGTGGCCAGGCTGCACCTTGACCAGATTGGTGTTAAGCTTACCAGGTTAACAAAGGAGCAGGCAGATTATATTGGTGTGCCGCAGGAAGGGCCGTTTAAGCCTGATTATTACCGTTACTGATTAATTGCGGATGATAAGCCTGTCGCCGTCAACAATACATGAGTATTGCCTTAACGGGCAAACGGCGGGACCTTTAAAAACACTCCCTTCATACATTAGTAAATATTGCGATTTGCAGCATTTGCATTCTACCAGCCCGCCAAAATTTCCTGCGGTATCAACCTTGCAGGAATAGTCAGGCTCGTAAGGACAGGTTCTGTCAAAAGCATAGTATCTTGGATTTCCGTAATCATCATTCATAAATGACCGGTAAATAACAATACCCTGGTTATTAAAGCCATGGTTGTTTAAAAAGTATACCTGGTCCGGACCAAGGTTTCCGAGATCTGAAACAATTCCCAGTGTAACATTAACACTTACATAGGGGAAGTCGCATAGTTGATTTCTTTTACAGGAAATTGTTAATATAAGGAATAAGAAAAAAAAATATAGAATCCTCATTTTAAACCAGTTATTTTTTTCAGATAACAGGATATTTTTGATGTATGATAAATAAAATATTATATAGTTTTTCCTTCGTGTTCCTTTGTGATGACCTTTGCGTCCTTTGTGGTTAACCTTAATACGCATTAAACCACGAAGGACACGAAAGTATGCACGAAGGAATACAAAGGAGAACATTTAATTATAAAAATCTATATTACTAATAATTAATCTTTTACGATTATGATATGTAAGTACGAAAATTCATATATTTTGAAATGATGAAGTTAGAAATTATTAATAAAATTTCATCAGAATATTTTATTTTGTACCTTTAACTGATTATTTATCCTTTTTATTTTGCCATGAAGATAGATATTGATACCCTGATCTATATAATTGTAATGATCGTTTTCATTGTTTTAGGTGCAATTGGGAAGAAAAAAAAACCGGTTCAACAGGCAGTTCCTTCTCCCGAAGCGGAAAATGAAGAAGAAGAATTCAATTCCCCTGAGGATATTTTAGCTGAGAAACTCAAGGCCTTTATTGGGGATTATCATCAGAGAGAAGATTTACAAGCCGTACCTGAAGAAAATATTTTTAACCGGGAAGAAAGAATCCCGGAAAAAACGATTATTGAAAAGGAGCAACAACGGGTTGAAGCTTACAAAACTGATCTGCCCGAAACAGAAAATCCGATAGACATGGTTCATGCTATCCATGATGAAATCCAGGAAGGAATACATGTATTTAAGGAATATAAATATGACGATCATTCCGAGTTAATAAGCGGTGATCTGACAAAGTCTGAAAACCAACCCGATACAGATGCCTATCATCTGTCTGTTTTAAGTGAGATTTATGAGGAATTTAATTTAACAAAAGCGATTATTTTTTCGGAAATACTGGTTCGTAAACAATTTTAAAAAGCAAGGGGTACTTTTCTTTTATTAAATAATTTTATATATTTGTGTTATAAAGAGTTCAGGCTTGCCTGAATTCTTTATTTTTTTGTATAACTAAAGAAACCGATGATGAATAAGGTGCTTTATATGACTGAGGATGGTTTAAAGAAACTTAGAAAGGAACTTGAACATCTTACATCTGTGGAGAGACCTGCTATCTCGAGACAGATAGCTGAAGCCAGGGAGAAAGGTGATCTTTCTGAGAACGCTGAATATGAAGCGGCTAAGGAAGCACAGGGCATGCTTGAGCTGAAAATTGCAAGGCTTGAAGAGCAGATCGCCGGTGCACGTATTATTGATGAATCAAGGATTGATACAAATTCTGTTCAGATAATGAATAAAGTTAAGATCAGAAACAGAGGCAATAATAGTATACTTGAATATACCATAGTCTCTGAGTCTGAAGCCGATCTGAAGGCTGGTAAACTTTCTGTTACTACTCCTATTGCAAAAGGACTGCTGGGAAAGAAAGTGGGAGACATTGTAAGTGTTAAGGTCCCTTCAGGAATAGTTGAGTATGAAATTGTCAATATAGCTCTTTAGTATTAAAAACTCTGATTATGCCATCCATCTTTTCAAGAATAGTTATGGGAGAAATTCCCTGCTGGAAAATTGCTGAGGATAAGCATTACCTGGCTTTTCTTGATATTAATCCCCTTGCCTTAGGGCATACTCTTGTTATTCCAAAGCAGGAAACAGATTATATATTTGATCTGGATGATAAGCTTCTTTCAGGTATGATGGTTTTTGCCAAAAAGGTTGCGAAAGGTATTGATAAGGCTATTGAATGCAAAAGGGTGGGTATCGCAGTGGTGGGTCTCGAAGTGCCTCATGCGCATATTCATCTGATACCGATCAATACCATTTTTGATATTGATTTCAGTCAGCCTAAACTGAAGCTTACCCAGGAGGAGTTCAGGAGTACTGCAGAGAAAATAAAAGCGGCAATGTCCTAACAGATGCGATCCGGGTTATTTTTCAGGAAGCTTTTCCAGTTTTTATATTGAGGAATTATTTTCCGGGAATTATCCTGGTAATAATGGCATACGGCTGCCGCAAGTCCGTCAGTTGCATCCAGGTTTTTTGTTATCATGGGGAAATCAAGCATTTTCCCAAGCATTACAGCTACCTGTTCTTTGGAGGCGCTGCCGGTTCCGGTAATCGACATTTTTATTTTTCTGGGGGCATATTCAAAGATGTCAACAGACTTGAAGATAGCGGCAGAAATTGCAGTGCCCTGTGCCCTTCCAAGTTTTAACATGCTCTGTATGTTTCTTCCATAAAAAGGAGCTTCAATAGCCAGATCAGTAGGATTGTATTTATCTATTAGTATTATAGTTTCATTGAATATGGCTTCCAGTTTTTTATATGGATCCTTTATTTTATGCAGATCAATGATCCCCAAATCCAGAAGAAGAGGACCTTTTTTATCCCCTTTAACAACTCCGTAACCCATGATATTTGTTCCGGGGTCAATTCCCAGTATTACTCTGTCCCGCATATCCCGGGTTAATTTCTTTTCCATCTATTTTGAATAAGTATTCCTGTTATTATTAAAATCAATCCGATGACAGTGGTAAAATAAATTTTTTCTTCAACAATATAGTGAATAAATATTAATGAGAGAAAAGGAGAGATATATATCAGGTTGCTGACTTTATCGGTTGTTTCCGAGTATTTTAATGCTTTTAACCAGAATATAAAAGCAAAGCCCATCTCAAAACATCCGACATATGCAGAAGATAACCATGCTGATTTCCCTGAAGGGAATGATATGTTGAATACAGGCATTGATATAAAAAGGAATACCAGGGCGAAGAAAAAGTTAAGAAAGAGTTTGACAATTTCATCCCGTTTGTCTTTCACATTCAGTATCCAGAAGAACGCCCATATCATTGAACTTCCAACAGCGAGTATCATTCCGGGTAATTGTTCCGGTTTATAATTGCCGTTTATTCCCTGGGATGAGATGAATAATACTCCGGTAAAGCTTATAAGCATGGCAAGCATACTTATGATGCGTATTTTCTGTCCGAGCAGGGGAATTGATATCATGACGAGCACAACCGGCCAGGTCATATTTAGGGGTTGGGCTACCTGGGCAGGTAATATGGAATAGGCTTTAAACAGGATGATGTAATAGAGGAAAGG
>CAYVTV010000073.1:0-9567 GCA_964454295.1 uncultured Bacteroidaceae bacterium | reverse complement strand
ATTGCTGAATACAAATATTCTTTCCATGTAAAGGAAAAGACTTCCCGGACATTTCCCCTGAAAAGAATAATAGTGAGGAGGATAAGGAAGCTGACGAGTGCGGATCCCGTCAGGAGTTGAAAGTTATCCTGGTATCCCAGGGCTATTTTAAAGGCAGAAGCGATAGTTGACCAGCATAATACAGTAAGGCCGGCAAAGAAATATGCCTTTTTCTGGTTTGCCATCAGCTATCAGTCAATCAATTCAAAACCGGTATAAGGATGCACTACCGGAGGAATGACAATACCCCTGGCTGACTGGTTATTTTCAAGCAGTGCAGCCACTATTCTTGGAAGGGCGAGTGAGGATCCGTTAAGGGTGTGAACAAAACGTGTTTTTTTATCGCCTTTATCCCGGAATCTTAGTTTAAGTCTGGTTGCCTGGAAGGATTCGAAGTTTGAAACAGAACTTACTTCGAGCCATTTTTTTTGTGCAGCAGCGTACACTTCAAAATCGTATGTAAGGGCTGATGTGAAACTCATGTCTCCCCCGCAAAGTTTAACAATGCGATATGGCAATCCCAGTTTGATAATTAAACTTTCAACGTGAGCAACCATTTCCTCAAGTGTTTCATAGGACTTGTCAGGGTGTTGTACCTGTACTATTTCCACCTTGTCGAACTGATGCACTCTGTTCAGTCCCCTGACATCCTTTCCGTATGATCCGGCTTCTCTTCTGAAACAGGGGGTATAGGCTGTATTTTTAATGGGCAGTTCTTCCGCCTCGAGTATCATATCGCGGTACAGGTTTGTAACAGGCACTTCGGCAGTAGGGATAAGATAAAGGTTATCGATCGTAATATGATACATTTGTCCTTCTTTGTCGGGTAATTGTCCTGTTCCGAAACCGGAATCTTCATTTACGAGAAAGGGTGGCAGAACTTCAGTATATCCTGCCTTAGTATTTTCGTCGAGGAAAAAATTTATCAGGGCTCTTTGAAGTCTGGCTCCTTTACCCTTAAAGACAGGGAACCCGGCTCCGGTAATTTTGTTGCCAAGTTCAAAGTCAATGATGTTATATTTTTTACCCAGGTCCCAGTGAGGAAGTGCATCATCCGCGAGCTCAGGATCAATATTATTCCCTCTTACGATTACATTGTTTTCTGCTCCGTCACCCTCAGGTACTGCTATGTGGGGCAGGTTCGGCACCTGGATGATCAGGTCGTCGAGTTCATTACTGTAATTTGTAAACAGACCATTCAATCTTTTTATTTCTTCTTTAAGAAAGGAAGTACGGCTTTTTAATTCTTCAGCTTCCTGCTTTTTACCAGATTGAAATAAGTTCCCTATTTCCTTTGAGATAGCATTCATCTCAGCGAGTGATTGATCAGCTAGTTTTTGAGCCTCTCTCCGTTTTTCATCGGAGAGAATGATCTGTTCAATGATTTCAGGGTGGTTAAATCGTTTTGTTTTTAACCTTTCAATAACATAATCTTTGTTTTCCCTGATAAAATGTATGTTTAACATAATTCGGATAAGTTAAGGGGAGGAAAATAAAAAACTCCTGAAACTGACAGTAAAGTTAGCAGTTTACAGGAGATTTTGATCAGGTTTAAGAAAGAATGTTAATTCTCTACCGGAGTTACATTAACAAATGACTTATTGTCTTTTTTCTTTTTAAATTCAATTTTCCCGTCAATCAGGGCAAAAAGAGTATGGTCTTTCCCAATTCCCACATTTTGTCCGGGATGATGAACTGTGCCTCTCTGGCGAACGATTATATTGCCGGCTTTAGCTAACTGACCGCCATAAAGTTTTACACCCAGTCGTTTGCTTTCTGATTCGCGTCCGTTACGTGAACTGCCGGCTCCTTTCTTATGTGCCATGGTTTAATAAGTTTTCTGTTATTTATTTTTTCTCTTTACCTGTTGTTTTCTTAGCAGGTGCCTTAGCTGAAGCTTGCTTACTTTCTTTCTTTGCAGGGGTTTTTGCTGCAGGTGCTTTAGCTTCTTTTTTTACAGGTGCCTTTGCTTTAGCTGGTTTAGTCTCTTTTTTTACAGTTGCTGTTTCATCTGCTTTTTTAGTAACAGCTTTTGGTTTTGTTGCAGCTTTTTCTTTTGAAGCAGCTTTTTTCACTTTTTCAGCTACAGGGGCTTTTTCAGTTACAGCTTTTTTTGTTTCAGTCTGCTTTGCTGCAGGTTTCTTCACTGCAGCTTGTTTTTCAACTGTAGGGGTTACTGCAGTTTCAGAAACTGTTTGGGTTAGCACCGGTTCACTGACAGTTTCCCTGTCTTTGGTTTTAGCAGCAGGTTTCGGCGACTGTTTTGCCTGTATAACCGGTCTTGGTTTTCCGCCTTTTTCAACTATCTCTTCAACTAAAACCTGTGTAAAAAACTGTCTGTGTCCGTTTTTTACCTTATATCCTTTTCTTCTTTTCTTCTTAAAAACAATTACCTTGTCACCTTTAAGATGTTCGAGGACTTTAACCGTAACCATGGCTCCATCAATAAAGGGAGCTCCGACAGCTACACTCTTTTCATTATCAATAAGAAGCACTTTATCAAAGTCGACCTGACTTCCTGCCTCTGATTCCAGCCTGTGGACAAAGATTTTTTTATCTTTTTCAACCTTAAACTGCTGGCCTGCAATATCAACAATTGCGTACATGTTATATTGTGTTATAAAGATTTATCCAAATGGGAGTGCAAAAATATAAAAGTTAAGTTGATTAACAAAGAATTATTTGAATATTTTGTTGAAAGTGGATGAGTGGATGAAAGGGATCACGGGATCACGGGATCACGGGATCACGTGACAAGTTACTAAGAATTACGTTATTGAATTTAATTCAAGGTTACCAAACCACTCATTAATTTAAAACATATGAGATATTAATCATCTGATCGCCCCCGTGATAGCGTGATTCCGTGATAGCATGATCCCTCATTCACCCAATCACTTTTCATAAACCACTTTCCCTTTTACAATCGTCTTATGGATAGTAATTTTAAAGTCATCAATGGTAAAGAGAATAAGATCAGCCCGCATGCCGGGTTTTATTTCGCCCCGGTCGTTCAGTCCGTAGAAACTGGCAGGATTTGTGCTTGCCATCTGAACAGCCTCGGCCAGGCTGCAGCCTGTGACTTTCATTATATGGCCTACGCCTTTAGTCATTGGCGCGGCTGAACCATAAAGAACATTCTGGGCCGGGT
This sequence comes from uncultured Bacteroidaceae bacterium, assembly GCA_964454295.1. GTDB lineage: Bacteria > Bacteroidota > Bacteroidia > Bacteroidales > CAYVTV01. The sequence continues at coordinate 6,377 of CAYVTV010000073.1, read as the reverse complement.
ATGATAATTTTCCTTCCGGTGAGAGCATAATAGTGACTCCTTCTGATGTCACATATTCTCCCGGGGATAAGCCGGCAAAGCTCGTTACATCAGATGTAATAATAGTGTTGCCGGATCCCTTTACTTTATAAAATACACGGATTTGTTCAGGTAAAAGGTGAAAACCGTCACAGATAATACTGATCATCAGCCTGTCGTCGGCCAATTGTGGCCAGAAAGGGTTACGATGGCGGTTAATAGTGTTTGCTGCCCCGTTTCCAAGGTGGGTGGCAATTTTTGCTCCCCTGTCGATGGCTTCTGTTATGATCCCGGCAGAAGCATTGTGATGACCCAGTGCAACAATAATGTTATTCTCAGTACACAGTGAAATTAATTCCAGTGCTCCTTCTATTTCCGGAGCAAGGGTGACCTGGAGAATATTTCCCCGGGCGGCCTTCTGATATTCCATGAGTTCCTCCCAGTCAGGTTTTCTGACATGTTCGAGCGGATGAGCACCGCGATATCCGTCAACGGGAGAAATAAAGGGGCCTTCAAGGTGGAAGCCGGGAATTGATCCTAAGAGCAAAGGGTCTTCTTTTGCTTCAGCCAGGAGAGCGAAGTTAGAAGTAAGAAGCTTACGGTCGTTGGTGGTGAGCGTAGGCAGGTAGGAGGTTACCCCTTCTTTCCATAATGCCTTTGTGGCTTTTTCTATTCCTTCAATAGTCAGATTGCTGCCGCCAAAGACGAAGGAAGTGCCCGCATAACCGTTGACCTGGTTATCGATAAAACCCGGGGCAATATATACATTTCTGCAGTTCTCCGGTAATTCTTTCAGACGGATAATTTTCGAAATTATTCCGTCTTGGAACTCTATTGAGACGGGGGAGTGATCGAGATATAACAGGCCTTCCAGCTTTACTATGTGATCCTGGGCGGTTAATGAAAAAATGCAAAAGAAGTAGAGATAAGCTGAGCAGAAAAACTTGTTTTTAGCCATAATTTTTATTATTTAAATTAATTATATTTCATTTATCCATTTATTTGTTTTTTGCCTGTATTTTTCCACAAGATCTTGATAAAGCGGATCTGAAACAAGGTTTTTGATTTGCATAGGATCATTTTTTAAATCATAGAATTCCTCAAATCCGGATTTTAGTTCCGGATATTTTAAATAAGTATATTCTTCACTAATAACACCAACAGATTTAGGAATAGTTGGGATATTAATTGTATGTTCATAAAAAAAATATTTACGCCATGTCTTTGGTTTTTTGAAAATTAAAGAAGTCAGGCTTTTCCCCTGCATATTCTCCGGAATATCAATATCTGCAAAAGTAAGTATTGTTGGAGCGAGGTCTATATTTAATACCATGTGTTCAACTGATATTCCTTTTTTCTTGTCAGGCAATCGAGGATCGTAAATAAAAATCGGAATTCTGACAGATTCCTGATGTCCATACCATTTGCCGGCCAAACCATGCTCAGCAAGATAAAAACCATTATCACCGGCAAATATAACCACTGTATTATTATCTATATTTAGTTCGTTCAATTTTTTAATCATATTACCCACGCATTCATCAACACCTGTAATCAGACGATAATAATTCTTTACCGACTCCTGATATTTTTCCTGATCTGGGAAGCGCAGTAAATAGCGTTTTCTGGCTTCATTCAGAACAGTATCATCATCAACATGCGGGTAACAAAAATCAACAGGAAATTTATTGTAATAAAATGACGAATCAAAAGTAGCAGGTAAAGGAATATGAATATCCGAGTATAAATCCTTAAATCTTTCCTGAATAATGAATTGACGCAGGTCCCCATCCTGTGCATGAGGAGCCTTGAAGCTCACTGATAAACAAAAAGGCTGTTCATTATTCCCATATTGATCAAGGAATTCAAGTATCTGGTTATTCACCATATCGGTATGATGAATTAAATTCCCATCCTCGTCATAATTTTCATAATCAGGTTGATGCTTTTTTTCAACGGCCCAATAATCATAATACATATCAGGATAGTCCAATCCAACTCCATATTTTCCAATAAATCCAATTTTATAACCAGCATGGTTTTTTAAAAGTAAAGGATATGTGTATTGTACCTCCTCAGAAGTAAATGAATCGTGAAAACTGTTTTTGCCGTGCCTGGAGGTATATTGGCCTGATAAAATGCTTGCTCTGCTGCAACAGCAAATAGACGTTGTCACATAGGCATTCTTAAATAAAATACCGCTTCCGGCAAGCTTGTCAAGGCTTGGGGTTTGAATATACTGGTTCCCCATTATTCCTAATGCATCCCATCTATGGTCATCAGTTAGAATTAGAATAATATTAGGTTTTTCATTCGTTTTATGAGTGCAGGTTACAGAACTGGTAACTATAGCAGTAATAAACAACACACCTTTAACTCCTTTCGAAAATCTGTTTTTTTTAACTATGTGAATATTATTCCTCATCATTAAAATTAATATGGGTATAATATGGTGCTAATTTTTCCAAAATATTTTATAGCTCAAAAAATCCTTATTAATTTACGTTCTTTGATTCTGTACAAATTTATTCATTTCGAAATTGTTCTACAATATACTGATACAGAGTAATTATATTAGCTTGCGATATTCATTCTTGCCATATAAAACCACATTTAGATTAACAACAAGTATCATAAGGTATATGTTAAAACGAACTGATATTTTCATTATTTTTTTGCATGTTAAAAATAACTATTATATTTGTATATTGTATACGAAATGAAATTTAATATATTTTATTATCTCTTCGAATGAAAATTAAATAAAAATCACATGTTATAATAAATTAAAATAAACTTGCTATTATGAAATTATTAGATCGGGCTTCATTATTTTTCGTTTTCTTAGCTGCGATAAATATTCAGGCTCAAACTTATGAGATTACTTTTACCGGTTCAGGAGAGAGTACTATGGTTGACCATGTTCAGGTTGTTAATCTCAACAGGGGAGATACTCTGGATATAGATGGAACTGATGTTTTAAAGCTTGTCGTTGGTGCTACAAACATTGTCATCCCCAGAGAAGAAGAAAATAAATTAGTATTTTATCCAAATCCGATGCGGGGAGAAGGAAGATTTCAGTTTTATACATCGGTAGCAGGCTTTATTAATATTGAAATATTTGACATAACAGGAAGACTTTTAATACGCAAAAATTATGAATTGGAGTCCGGGAATCAGACATTTTCCCTGACCGGGCTAAATACAGGTCTTTATACACTACGTGCAAGTACTCCTGAGGCGCGGTTTTCCACCCGTATAATTTCGGTTGAGGAGAATAAAGAAATACCTGTGTTAAGGCATGAATACAGTGAATTTGTTTCAAAAACCCCGAACAAGCTAAAAAGCAGCCAGGCGGTGGTTGAAATGGGATACGCAAATGGTGAAAGGATATTACTAAAAGGGATCAGCGGGAATTATCAACGCATCGTTACTATTGCTCCTGTTACAAACCAGGTGGTTAATTTTGAATTTGTAGCCTGTACTGACTATGACAATAATCATTATCCGGTAGTTACTATAGGTAATCAGACCTGGATGGCTGAGAATCTGATAACCGGTCATTTTAACGACGGTACAGAAATAATGCTTTTAGAGCCTGATGCATTGTGGATTGCAGCTGAGATACCCGCTTATTGCTGGGTTCATAATGATGAAGAGAATTATGGGTTTTACGGTAAACTTTATAACTGGCATGTTGCAGGGGGTGAAAATAATCCATGTCCTGAAGGCTGGTATGTGCCCGGTTATTATGATTGGATGACATTATCAAATTATTTAATCGCTTTTGGATATAACTGGGATGGATCAACCACAGGTAATAATGCAGGGAAGTCTCTTGCGCATATCGATTTATGGCAACCTTACGCAACCGAAGGAACTGTTGGCAATCAGCCTTTTTTAAATAACAGGACAGGGTTTACTCTTTTGTCGAACGGTCGCCGTGAGGCTTATGCTCATGAAGAGGGCACATTCAGATTACAACAGAGATATAGTTTTAACTGGCTGTCGACAGAATATCCTGACATGCCTGATCGTGCATGGCATTTTCTTGTAAAGAATGATGGCAGACGTCATGAAGAATGGGGGATGGATAAAAAGCGTGGCGCCGGTATCCGTTGTATCAAAGAAGCTTCTCCTGTTCAGGGAGATTCTATTGTTTTCCCTGCGGGAGAATGGCTGGCTTCTTCTCCTGAACAACAAAATGTTTCTTCTGTAAAAATGATGGAAGCTTTGAATTTTCTGGAAGCTTCCGTTAATTACAATGGAATTGATGAGGTGATGGTAATAAGGAATGGCTATGTTATTTTCGAGGGAAGCAATACAAGCCGCACCCATGATATTGCATCAGCTTCCAAAACATTTACCAGCACTGTTCTGGGTTTGCTTGTCGATGAAGGCTCTATATCGCTGAATGATTACGCAGCCAATTATGAATCCTTATTGAATGAAAAATATCCAGGGGTATCATTCCGGCATTTTACTACTATGACTTCCGGATACAATGCTGTTGGGAAGAATCGTTGGGATGGAGTATCTGAAGACTGGTCGTGGACACCCTATGATCCTGATGAACCATTCTTTGCTCCCGGTACAGAGTATGCATATTGGGATGAAGCTCAGATGATGTTTGGCAGGGTTCTTACCAAAATACTGAACCGGACAATGGAGAGTTATCTTAAGGAAAAAATTGCCAATAATATTGGAATGCCTTTTACATGGGATACTGAAGGAGATTTAGCAGGTTTAGCCATCAATAACGGATGTACAGGTATACGGATTAATGCAAGGAGTTTAGCCCGCTGGGGATGGTTGTTCTTAAATGAAGGGAACTGGGATGGTGAACAACTGATCAGTAAAGAATGGGTAAATGCTGCTACTTCCGTGCAGGTTCCGTCTTCTGTCCCCGTAGCGGATACCGACAGGGCAAATCTGGTAGGGCCCGGGTGTTATGGTTATAACTGGTGGGTTAACGGAGAAAAAGCAGATGGTAATTTCAAGCTTCCCGGGGCGCCCGAGGGTATGTATTTTGCCAGCGGGGCGAACAATAACAGATGTTTTGTAATTCCTGAATGGAATATGGTGATTGTGAGGATGGGAACCGACGGTAATATAGATAATGCCGATATAGTGTATGGTCAGTTTTTGGAGAAGATGGAAGAAGCCATTTTAGATTTAGACGAAGAAATAGAGATATCATTTACTGCGTCAGGAGCGACTTCAACAGTTGAGGATATTATGGTTGTTTATCTTTCCAAAGGAGACACTGTTGATATCAGCGGGACAGATGTTCTGAAACTGGTAAAAAGCAGCGAAAGTGCCAAAAAGAACCAGTCATCTGTTGAGCTTCCCTATACCGATGGTGACTGGATATTATTAAAAGGCAAAAGCGGAAATTATCAGCGTATAGTTACGATTGCACCTACTGAGAGCGGGACGGTAGATTTTGAATTTGTGGCATGCACGGATTATAATGGGAATAATTATCCTGCAGTTACTATAGGTACTCAAACCTGGATGGCTGAGAACCTTCGTACAGGCTCGTTTAATGATGGAACTGAAATAATGTACATTGAGGCTGATGCATTATGGGAAGCTGCCGAAATACCTGCATATTCCTTTTATAATAATGATGTAACCAACAATGCGGTCTTTGGAAAGCTTTATAACTGGCTTGCAGCAGGAGGTGAAAAAAATCCGTGTCCTGCAGGATGGCATGTCCCCAGCCATGGTGATTATATGGTATTACATAATTATCTTATAGATAACGGATATAATGTTCCTCCCGACAGAACGGATAACACAGATAATACAGGCTGGTCGGGCAAAGCTATTTCTCACATTCATTCGTGGAAATCTCATACACGGGATGGGGCAATAGGTAATGATCTTTCTTTAAATAACAGGAGCGGTTTTTCAGCTCTTCCAAACGGAAGCCGCAGAGACAACGGAACATTTACAAATCCCGGAGAATGGGCATTTTTGTGGCTTTCAACGGAAGATAATAATGATCCGAATAAAGCTCATAATTATCTTTATAGATATGATTACGGACGACATGAGAACTGGACAGAGGGGAAAAAACGCGGAATGGCTATCCGTTGCATTAAAGATTAAGCAGTAGTGAACAGTAAAATCTGTCTTTAGTTTTATTGTAATTTTAAGATTACGTACAGCTTGGAAGGATTATGTGCAGGAGCATTCAAATCATTCTATTATGAATCATCCGGGATTATTTTTACTTTTGCTTATAGGGTTAACATCTGCATATGCACAGCCTGTTCATGTGCAATCCAAAGTCCAGGGTTTTCCTGCCGGCACATTTGTCCAGGTGGAACTGGATGCCATACCTGCTGAGG
>CAYVTV010000072.1:0-16955 GCA_964454295.1 uncultured Bacteroidaceae bacterium | reverse complement strand
AGTTATTTCTTTCCGCATATTCCTTAAACACCGGATAAGTCTCTTCCTGGTATTCTCCAATAACAACTGGGACCTGAGGTTTTACGATACCTGCCTTTTCAGCGGCGATCTTTTCCGGTGTATCACCTAAAAACTGTGTGTGGTCAAGCCCGATATTTGTAATTACTGAAACAAGCGGAGTGATTATATTGGTTGAATCCAGTCGTCCTCCCATGCCGGTTTCAACAACAGCTATATCAACTTTTTCACGTGAAAAATACTCAAAAGCCATTGCTACTGTCATCTCAAAGAATGAAGGCCGGATCTGGCTGATGATATCCATATTTTCGTTAACAAAACGCACTACCTCGTTTTCAGGTATCATATTTCCGTTAATACGTATTCTTTCCCTGAAATCGAGGAGATGGGGAGAGGTGTACAGACCGGTGCGATATCCGGCCTTTTGTAAAATTGCTGCCAGCATGTGGGATACAGAGCCTTTCCCGTTAGTGCCTGCAATATGAATGGTTTTGAAGTTTCTGTGAGGATGATTAAAGTGATGATCCAGTGCCAGGGTATTATCCAGGTTTGCCTTGTAGGCTGCCTGTCCGATCCTCTGGAACATTGGCAGGGCAGAAAACAGGAATTCAATGGTTTCCCTGTAGTTCATCTCAATAAGAGTTTCCCCAGGTGTTATAAAAAATTCTTTCCGGTTTAAACCTGTCGGGTTTTTCTTTTTCTTCAGCCGGATAACCCAAAGATACGAGTGCGAAAGGTTTTACGTGAGCGGGCAATCCGAACAACACACTGACTGCCGCCATGCGGTTTTCCCTGGGGTAAAGGCCTATCCAGCAGGAACCAATACCAAGAGATGTAGCTGCCAGAAGCAGGTTCTGCGTTGCCGCACCACAATCGGCTATCCAGTAACCCACATCATGCTGCAGCTTTTCATCTCCGCAAATAAGCACGGCATGACTGGCGCTTTCAAGCATCATTGAACTGCGGTGAATCTCCATAACCCTTTTCATAATATTCCTGTCATCCACCACAATAAAATGCCAGGGTTGTTTATTAACAGCCGAAGGAGCATACATGGCTGCATTAAGTATTTTTAAAATAATATCCCGTTCAATTATCTGAGGCCTATACTTCCTGATACTTCTGCGGGTAAGAATAAGATCTAGCATAATTTTAATATTTAACACAAAAACTAAGTTTTCAACATGTTATCAACTATTTAAAGGCTGATTTATTTACTAATTTTACAAGCGCTAAATTAGTTAAAAAACAGATTTTATGAAGAAGGTAAAAAAGATCTTTATTATCGATACCAATGTACTGCTTCATGACTACAAATGTATTTATAATTTTGAAGAGAATGACATTGTACTTCCGATACCCGTGCTTGAGGAGCTCGACAAGTTTAAGAGGGGAAATGACCTGATCAATTATCACGCAAGGGAATTTACCAGGGAGCTGGACAAAATTTCCGGTGATAAATTATTCAATGGCGGATTATCGCTGGGAAAAGGAAAAGGAAAGTTATCCATTGAAACCGGCAAACCCTTTTCAGAGAAACTGCATGCCTCCTTTCCTGAAAACACTCCTGATCACAGAATACTTGCCATTGCGGAATATATATTTATCAGGTTCAGTAAACGTCCTGTAATCCTGATAACCAAAGATATTAACCTGCGAATGAAAGCGAAATCGCTGGGTATTTTAGCACAGGACTATCAGAATGATATGGTGCAAAATATTGATGATATTTACAGGGGTGTTGATGTTATAGAAGATATAAGTACCGAAGCCATCAATAAATTGTACCAGCAGACTGAGGGCACTCCGGTTAAGGAATTCGGGATTAAATCGCAACCCGTTGCCCATTCATACTTTATCATAAGGAATGAAAATACGAGTGCCCTGGCACACTATGATCCTTTTAACAAAGTCTTCAACAGGGTGGAAAAGATAAAAGCGTATGGCATTGAGCCCCGTAATGCGGAGCAGGCTTTTTCATTTGACGCTTTACTGAGGCCTGAAATTCAGCTGGTTGCATTAACAGGGAAAGCCGGAACGGGGAAAACCCTGTTGGCCCTGGCTGCTGCACTACACCAGCGTAAACTTTACACCCAGATATTCCTGGCAAGGCCTATCGTACCCTTATCCAACAGGGATCTCGGATTTCTCCCGGGTAATGTGGATGAGAAGATAGGACCCTACATGCAGCCGCTGTTTGATAACCTTTCCGTAATACGTCAAAAATTCTCTCCCCAGAGTAAAGAATTCATGAAAATTGAAGAAATGCTTAAGACAGATAAGCTGGTTATCACCCCTCTTGCATACATACGCGGCAGAAGCCTGTCAAGGGTCTTCTTCATTGTAGATGAAGCGCAGAACCTTACTCCCCATGAAGTTAAGACTATAATCACCCGCGCCGGAGAAGGTACCAAGCTGATATTTACAGGCGACATTCAACAGATTGATTCTCCTTATCTTGATACAAAATCCAACGGATTATCTTATCTTGCAGACAAAATGCGTGGACAGGATATCTTTGCCCATGTTAACCTGATTAAAGGGGAAAGAAGTTATCTTGCAGACCTCGCGAGTACCTTACTCTAAATTACTGATGATGGAGAATCAAAAAACCCTGGTCATTGTCAGGCACGGTAAATCGAGCTGGGATTTCGGATATCGACAGACCCCTTAAAGAAAGAGGGGTGAAAAACGCGTATGAAATAGCTGAAAGGCTAAAAAATCATGGAGTAATGCCTGAAATGATACTAAGCAGTCCCGCCTGCAGGGCCATTCATACTGCGATCATCTTCATGCGTATGTTGGATATTCCTGAAGACAAACTTCGGATTAAGAGCGACATCTAACTTGCCGGTACGGAAGATATCCTGCGTGTAATTGCTCTCACAGATGATGAAATTAACACCCTTATGATATTTGGACATAATCCGGGATTTACCGACCTGGTAAATAACCTTTCCGATCTCAACATTCCAAATGTGCCAACGGCCGGAGTGGTAATACTGAATTTCAGGGTTAAAGACTGGGGAAGCCTGGAAAGATCCGTATATATCAGCGGAAAGCATGAATTTCCCGGGGAATAATGAGAATGGACAATAAAATCAAATTACAAACAAAAACATTAAGTGTTACCTATTAACTGAATGTTTCTCAATGATCTGATTATAACCATGAACAGTAAAAAAATCATAAACAGGGAAATAAGCTGGCTATCATTCAATGAGAGAGTATTGCAGGAAGCAGAAGACAAGTCTGTCCCGCTCGTGGAACGCATGCGCTTTCTGGGTATCTTCTCCAATAATCTTGATGAGTTCTTCAAAGTGCGTGTAGCCACCATAAAACGAATGATTGACGTGGAAAATACTACCGGAAGGGAAAATAAGGATAAGCCGAAAGAACTTCTGAATGAGATTCAGCACTTAGTAATCCGCCTTCAGAAAGAATTCGAGAAAGCATATGAGGAGATTAAACACGACCTGGAGAAAGAAAGAATCATCATTATAAATGAGACCCAGCTCACCAGAAGAAAAGCCGAATTTGTTCAGAAATATTTCGATGAGCAGGTACTGCCTGTTCTTAACCCTGTAATGCTTCATAATGTTAAGGGTTTTCCAACACTGAAGGATAAGTCGATATACCTTGCTGTAAAAATGACCAGCAGCATGTCAGGTATCACCCCTGAATATGCACTGATAGAAATCCCTTCTGAACGACTCGGGCGATTTTTACTATTCCCGATCCGTACCCGGAGATATATAATTCTGCTGGATGATGTCATTCGCTTTGGCCTTAAAACCTTATTTTCCAGAACACATTACGACCATTTTGAGGCATTTACCATTAAACTTACCCGGGATGCAGAACTCGATATTGATAATGATGTATCAAAAAGTTTCCTGGAAAAAATTAACGAAAGTGTGCTTGACAGAAGGAAGGGACAACCTGTACGCTTTGTGTACGATTCGAAAATAGCCAGGGATCTTTTGCAATACATCATTGACGGGCTTGAAATTGACACAGACGACAACCTGATACCCGGGGGAAGATATCATAATTTTAAAGACTTTATGAATTTCCCGGGACTGGGTAAAAGACATCTTCATTATGAGGAACTGCCCCCGGTAATGCATCCTGAAATCAGACCTAACAAGAGTATTTTTGAAGCTATTGCAAGAAAAGATGTCCTCCTGCATTTCCCTTACCAGCGGTTTAATCACCTTATCAACTGGATACGTGAAGCCTCCATTGATCCGAAAGTCACCTCGATATATACAACCCTTTACCGTGTAGCTAACGACTCTAATATAATCAACGCCCTTATAAATGCAGCACTAAACGGCAAACAAGTTACAGTGAACATTGAACTGCAGGCAAGGTTCGATGAAGAAGCCAACATATACTGGTCAAAAAAACTCGAAGAAGCAGGAGTTAAAATACTTATAGGCATTCCCGGACTTAAGGTACACAGCAAGATTATACTTATTAACCGTACAGAAAATGGAAAGAATGTTAAATATGCTGCAGTGGGAACAGGGAACTTTCATGAAGGCACTGCCAGGGTTTATTCCGACCTTCTTCTGCTTACAAGGGACAAGAGGATCACAGAGGAAGTGTGTACAGTGTTTGAACTGCTTGAATATCCTTACAGGCTGTACTCCTTTGATCACCTTGTAGTCTCACCGAATTTTCAGAGAAAAGTGCTTTCTGACTGTATTGACAGGGAAATAGCCAACGCCAGGGGAGGTAAAGAAGCAGGTATTACCCTAAAGGTTAACAGCCTGGTTGACACAGAAATGATAAATAAATTATACGAGGCAAATGACGCAGGTGTAAGAATAAAACTGATTGTCAGGGGTATTTGTTCTCTTATACCCGGAGTTAAAGGTTTAAGTGAAAACATTAAAGCCATAAGTATTGTCGACAGATTTCTTGAACATTCCCGCATCTTTGTTTTCCATAACCAGGGGAAACATCTTTATTATATAAGCTCAGCCGACTGGATGCCCAGAAATATCGATAACCGCATTGAAGTAAGTGTACCCATATATGATGAAGATCTGCAAACCGAATTGAAGCACATTATTGATATCCAGTTAAAGGATAATGTTAAAGCAAGAATTATTGATGAAACCCAAAGCAACCAGTATAAGAAAAAGGGATTAACTGAGCGGCCTTTCCGTTCACAGATGGAACTATATGGTTTTTATAAAAAATTGACGGAAAAACAGGGAGTTCAACCATTAATCACTTTAAGCGGGCAATGAAAAGGCTATACGGCTTTGCTATAGAATTTTATTAGCAAATCAATTATTAATCAGAAGCTAATATGCCTCCTTCATATTATTAATCACTGTTAACAAAAAAAATGGCAGATTACGAAAAATTATGTAATGAAGTTGTTGATCTTGTAAGAGTCACCGGCGAATATATCAGAAACGAGCTTAATAACAGGGATTCTTTAGTTCCGGAAGTAAAAGGCACACATAATTATGTAACCTACGCAGATAAAGCCGCTGAAAAAATGCTGGTAGAGGGATTGGGGAAATTAATTCCCGAATCAGGTTTCATCGCAGAAGAAGGCACCAGTACAAAAAAGGGTGAGGTATTTAACTGGGTTATTGATCCTATTGATGGCACCACCAATTTCATACATGGTGTTCCTCCCTTTGCTGTGAGTGTTGGATTAATGAAGGAAAAAGAGATAGTTTTGGGAGTAGTTTACGAAATAGGGATGAATGAATGTTTTTACGCATGGAAAGGTGGTGGTGCATTTCTCAACGGGAAAAAGATCAGTACCAGCAACATCCGGAAAGTAAAGGATTCTCTGTTTGTTACCGGATTCCCTTACACACGCTTTAAGCACATGGACAGGTTTATGGAATCCTTACACTTTTTTATGGTCAATTCACATGGTTTACGGCGATTGGGTTCTGCGGCAACGGATATAGCTTATGTTGCCTGTGGCCGTTTTGAAGGCTTTTATGAATACGGATTAAATCCCTGGGATATTGCCGGAGGAATAATTATCTTACAGGAAGCCGGGGGGAAAGTATCTGATTTTAATGGTGGAAAAAATTATATGTATGGTGAGGAGATCATTGCAGCTAATCCTTATGTTTTTGATGAATTCCTGAACTGTATTAAAACCATTATGATAAAATAACGTCTTTTATGCTGAAAGCTGCAATTGTAATATTAAACTGGAATACAAGACATTACCTGGAAAAATTTCTTCCTGCTGTTATGCAGCATTCTGAAATGAAAGGTGTTAAGGTGTTTGTTGCAGATAACGGTTCGGAAGATGATTCGGTGAAATTCCTTGAAGAAAATTATGCTGACAGGATAACCATAATAAGGTTAGAAAGAAATTTCGGATTCGCTGAAGGCTATAACAGGGCATTTCAGGAAATCCATGCAGAGTATTTTATTCTGCTTAATTCTGATATCGAAACTTCTCCCGGATGGCTTGATCCTCTTTTTGACATTATGAAGTCAGATCCTATGATCGCTGCCTGCATGCCAAAGATCATGTCATTTGAACAGAAGGATTTCTTTGAATATGCAGGGGCAGCAGGAGGATTTATTGATAAATACGGATTTCCGTTCTGTCAGGGCAGACTGTTTAACAGTACTGAAACAGATTACGGACAATATGATCAGTTAAGGGAAGTATTCTGGGCCAGCGGTGCATGCATGATGGTGCGGGGACCATTATACAAAATTGCAGGCGGACTCGACCCTGCCTTTTTTGCACACATGGAAGAAATTGATCTCTGCTGGCGACTTAAAAACAGGGGGTATAAAATTATATTTCAGCCTTCTTCCAGGGTATACCATATCGGCGGGGGTACTTTGTCGCAGGACAGCCCCGGAAAACTATACCTGAATTACCGCAACAACTTATTCCTGATCTATAAAAACCTTCCTCCCGGTCAGTGGAGAAAGATTTTTCCGGTAAGAATTTTACTGGATAAGATCTCTGCCCTGAGATTCCTGTTTAGCGGATCATTTAAAAAATGCTTTGCCGTTATCAGAGCATATTATGCATTTCTCTGTGATTTCAGAAAATATAAAGACTTCCGGAAAACAGAACTAAGGTTCATTACACGGTCATCTCACAATGAAATCTACCCGGGAAGTATAGTTATAGAATATTTTCTCAGGAAAAAATATACTTTCAAATCACTAAAATGGATCATAAGTTGATATGCAATAACACGCCTGCAGTATATGTAACACATACATTCTCTGTGCTACTCTGTGTTTCTCTGTGTGATTCTTTTTCTCACACAGAGTGACACAGAGAAACATAGAGTAATGCGGATTGATAAAGAGGCATTTACGAAAACTCTCATAGCATTTAGCTGAAATAATTTATAACTAATTTTGAAGATGCAACCTAAGTATATTTATACTCTTCTTTTAATTACTTTTTTAATCTTTCTTCATGTCACCTCCTATTCTCAGGAGCTGACATGGAGACTTGGGCTTTTTACATTTTTCGATAATGTTGAGTTTGCCGGATCGGAGTATAAGAAGCCACAGACTATGTCGGGAATTATGGCTTTACCTGAGGCAGGTGTCAAATGGGATTCTGCTCACCGGGTAAGTGTTGGTGTGGATTTTTTACGGGAATTCGGAAGTAATAATGAAATTGATAATTATTTTCTTACTGCATATTACGCATATAATAAAAATCCATTCAGGTTTTACATGGGTGCCTTCCCCCGGAATTATGCCCTGGAAAACTATCCACGTATATTTTTCCAGGATTCTGTGGCATATTATCGTCCGAATATAAACGGGATATTGTGGGAGACATTATTAAACAGATTTACTGCAAATGCATGGCTGGACTGGACAGGCAGGCAGTCGCCCGAACAGAATGAAACCTTTCTTCTGGGTTTCACAGGGAAGTATAAAATGGAAATTTTGTATTTTCAATATTTTACTTACATCTATCACTTTGCATCCAAAATGAATCCGGTAGTATCTGAATCACTGCACGATAATGGTCTTATGCTGTTTTCGGCAGGCATTGAAATGAGTGAACTGACTATAATTGACAGATTAAATATCAATGCAGGCTGGGTTTTGGGACTTGAACGCTCCCGCGGTGAAAACACAGGCTGGATTAAACAGCATGGCTTTCTTTCGGAATTAAACCTGGAAAAATGGGGAGCAGGTGTATATAATAGTTTTTATACGGGAGCAGGTCAGATGCATTTTTACAATAAGCACGCTAATAAGCTGTACTGGGGAGATCCAATATACAGGGCCAAGGTTTATGATCGCCTGGATATGTATATATCCCTGTTCAATAACCGGAATATCCGGTCAAAGGTAGTTTATTCGCTGCATTTTGCTGAAGGCAGGATGTATCATGAGCAGGCATTGAGGGTGAGTGTGGGACTGGGGAGTGATTAGTGGATTACATGTTATTCTGTCCTTTATAAAGGATGCTGTTTTTTTTATTGCTTCTAACATAATTCAGTACTGCATTATTAAATAATTTTGATTCATCATTAAGGAAGGAAACACGGATAGGTACAAAAAAAATGCAGGTTTTCAGTGTCTCTGGTATTGGTTCAGTTTGTCTGAGCCGTACTGCATCCTTTTCAGTAGTTAAAATAATTTTTGATCCGGAGTCAATGGAATTAAAGGTCTCCTCAACGTGTGTAATATCGTTGAGAGTAAAGTGGTGATGATCAGGATACGTCAAATTGTGAATCCTTGTTGAAATACTCCTGGCAAATTTCTTAAGGGGACGGGGATTTGCAATCCCTGTAAGCAGCAGAATATCTGTTTTGATTTCCTTCAGTTTTTCAATATCAGGGAGCTTCTGAGATGGAAACACCGGCATGAGAGATCCATATTGAATTGTTGTAAAAAACAACTGCTGAAAAGGATAAAGATCGAGTTCCTTAACCATGATCCTGCGTTCAATGGGTTTCAGTTTTTCAGGGCACTTGGTCACCAGGATAATCCCTGCTCTTTTCCTTTCAGAAGCGGGTTCACGAAGCATTCCAGCCGGTAGCAGGAAGTCTTTTGTCACAGGATTATTAAAATCGATGAGGAGAATTGACAAGCCCGGTTTAATATACCTGTGCTGGAATGCATCATCAAGCAATATCACATCTGTTTCGGGGTGCATCTGAAGTAATTTACGGACGCCACTGACCCTGCTATTGCTGACTGCGACAATAACTTCAGGAAATTTCCTCTTCATCTGGCAGGGTTCGTCTCCAATATCAGCCGGAGTGGAATTTTCACCGGCAAGAATAAAACCCCTGGATTTGCGCTTGTACCCCCTGCTTACTACTGCAACCGTAAAATTATCTTTCAGCAATTCAATAAGGTATTCGGTAACGGGAGTTTTCCCGGTTCCCCCTGCAGTAATGTTTCCAACAGAGATCACTGGCAGGTTAAATTCCCTCGACGGGAGTATTCCTGAATCAAAAAGCCTGTTACGGATGAATACAACAACTCCATAGATCAGACAGAAAGGATACAGTAAAATTTTTATCAATGGAGTTCTTTGCATTCGTGATTATTTCGATTATTCAATGTCAATCTCAAAAGGTATTCTTGCCTGGATACCTGCATAATTTCTTAATTCCTGAAGCTGATTGTAATACCTGTAATCATTACCCAGCTCATTTCTGATGATCCTGGTTTTTACATCCCCTGAAAGTTGTTTCATGATCATTTCCAGCGGATCTTTAACCTCCGGATAATTAACAATCCTGTAACTTTCGATTTCTGCTTCACCAGCTGCCAGCTCAATTGCTTTGGTCAACCCTCCGAAATCATCAATCAGATTTATTGCCAGCGCATCCTCCCCGCTGTAAACATGTCCCCGTGCTATTTTATCAACATCTGAGGTGGTCATGCCCCTTCCGTCAGCAACACGGGAAAGAAATGTTTTGTAAATATTACCGATTTCATTCTGAAGCACCTTTGTTTCAGCAGGATCAAGCGGACGGAAAAATGATCCGAAATCGGAATGTTTATTTGTTTTTACCACATCGGAAGTTATGCCCAGTTTATCATTCATAAATTTACGGCCATAAGGAACAATCCCGAAAACTCCAATAGAACCTGTAATGGTATTGGGATTAGCAATAACTTTACTGGCTGCCGCCAGTATATAGTACCCGCCGGAAGCCGCCACATCACCCATGGAGGCAATAACAGGCTTTACTTCAGAAGCCAGCTTCACTTCCCTCCATATTACTTCAGATGCGAGTGCACTTCCTCCCCCTGAATTAACACGTAACACAATAGCCTTAACCGTACTATCCCTTCTTGCTTTTCTTATGGCTTTTGCATACCTGTCGGAACTGATCATGTCACCTTCCCGATCCCCGGAAATAATTGATCCTGAAGCATAAACTACCGCAATCTTGTCCTTCTGAAGCCCTTTTTCCTTCCGTTTTGCGGGAACTTTTATATATTTTTTCATGGTTACTGCCTTTAGATCATCTTTTTCGGGTGTGTCGGTCAGTTCCTTCAATTCATTAAGTACTTCATCATAATATTTTAATCCGTCGATCAGTTTATACTGTAAAGCTGCATTGCCGTTTGTAATGGTCATATTATCAGCCAGCAGGTTTAGCGAGTCAACAGAAAGGTTCCTGCTTAATGCTATGTTCTTAACCAGTTGATCCCATATTGAACCAATATACTCCTGTATCTGTGCTTTATTGTCAGCGCTAAGCTTTTCATACATAAGCATTTCCGGAGCTCCTTTATATTCACCCTCTTTGATGACCTGTGCTTCTATACCCAACTTATCAAGCGCCCTCTTGAAAAACATAATTTCAGACCCTATTCCCAGCCAGTTCATTGCACCTTCAGGAGTAAGATATACTTTGTCGGCAACTGAAACAAGGTAATACGCCGACTGCGTGTACATATCGGCATGTGCAATAATAAATTTACCCGACTCTTTGAACTTTAACAAACCTTCCCTTATCTCTTCAATAGTGGCAATACCTGAAGGTATGACTGATGCATTAATAAAAATTCCGCTTATATTTTCATCCTCTGCAGCTTTCTTAAGATTATCGAGAATGGCATTCAGTCCAATGCGACTATCGGGAGAAAAGGAAAAAGGACTGAACGATTCAAAGGGAGATTCAGGGTTACGGTCAACAATGGGTTGCTTAAACTGTGCAAAAAGAATAGTGTTCTCCTGCACTGTGACAGGCTTTTCCCTGGAAGCAGAAGAAACAATCCCAAGGAACAGGAACATGAACAATAACAATCCAAGGATAACGCCAAGAATTGAAGCAAGAGTGATTTTTAAAAAGCTTTTCATTGTACGAGGATTTGTGGAGTTAATAAATAGCAGATCAAATTTAACAAATGTAAATAATCTTTAAATTTAAATAATAGTTTTGAAGGAATAAAATTAGGGACCTCCACCTACGCTGAAGCTTGTGCCTCCGCTAAAGCTTCAGCGACACGCGGACGGTGGATGAAGACGGGATCACGGGATCAGGGGGATCAAGGGATCAAGGGATCAAGGGATCAGGGGATCGGGGGATCAGGGGACTGAATTCTTTGTGTACCTTCGTGTTTCCCTTTGTGTCCTTTGTGGTTAATATTTTTTTCCACAAAATTACACAAAGGGAAATACAGGAAATAAATTTGAAATATATCAGCACATATTTTACATTTATACTTTGTTTTTGTACTTTCAGTACATCAAAATTTATCCGACTAACTAAAAATTTCTGTCATGAGAATGTTTTACACCCTCCTAACATTAGCTCTGGTTTTATCAGCCTGTACCCAGCCTGTTCCTGAAATTCAGAGGGAAAAGATAACAGGCGTCTGGGATTGCCTTAAAGGTTGCGAGGCAGAGCAGTATGAATTTTACAAATCTGATGACACCTATGGCTTTTATATTTATTCAGGAAGAAGAATGTACAGATTCGGGACGTGGGAGCTTGAAAAGAATAATATTACATTATACTATGAAGGTGAAGATACGGTAACATTTCCGGTTACCTTGCGGAATGACAGCCTGATTTTTGGCGCTGACGAGATGGTATTTGTTCCTTCCATCCCCTACCAGCCGGATATAATTGATGAACAGGAAGAAATTGATAATCCGGTTGAAGATTTGTATCATCTTGATTTTACAGACCCGGAGCCGGCAGAGTTTAAGTGGTTTGTTAGTGCAGATCCATCCGGTAATACAGAATCTGTAATCATCGAAGGTTTTATGGTACGTACCATGGTTGAACTGACCGGAGATTATTCCCCGCTGGGAGAAGCTATCGGGATAATTAGAGAACATATTGAAATGTTGGGGTATGTGGAAGAAATATCCAATGTTTCGGAAATTTCAAGCGGGTATTCAAGGGAACAGGCTCTACTATTAATCAAAAGCGAATCTGATCCGGAAAATCCGATGGGAGAAGCAGCGGTGGTCGTTTATTTTGGGAGACTGGATCAGTAAAAAAAAGATTTCAGATTCCAGATTCCAGATTCCAGATTTCAGATTCCAGATTTCAGATTTCAGATTCCAGATTTCAGATTTCAGATTTCAGATTTCAGATTTCAGATTACTCATTGCTAATTCATAAGCCGGTGGCTGAGCTTACCGAAGCCAGCTTGCCGAAGTCAGCTTGCTGAGTCCTAAATTCCATATTGCTCAATGTAAAGCTTGAGAGATTATTCTTTGTAAGGTGCAATTTGGAATCTGGAATCTGAAATCTTGAATTAATCCCCCACCATTTTCCTGAGCAACTCCATATTCTCTCTGATTTATTACTTTTGCTTTTCAGTGGGAAGCATTTAACCGTATCAAATACTATGAGTGAAGAAATACAAAATCCTGCCTTCCTGCTTACAGGAAGTAATACCGGTAACCGGTTGAAGCATTTATCCAGTGCAAAAGCGGAGATTTCCACCCGTATCGGTGAAATTGTTTTATCGTCTCATATTTATGAAAGCAAATCGTGGGGATATTTATCAGAAAATATGTTTTACAACCAGGCCCTGCTGGTGAGAACTATACTTACTCCGCATGAAATGCTGAATATTTTAATGGAAATTGAAAAAAATGCAGGCAGAATAAGAAAAGGGGGGAAATACCAGGACAGAACGCTGGATATTGACATTCTTCTCATCGGTGATACTATCATTGATAATGAGAAACTAAAAGTACCTCATCCTCTGTTGCATCTGCGAAGATTCGCGCTTATTCCCATGGAAGAGATCGCACCGGATTTTTTACACCCGGTATTTAAAAAGAGCATCAGAGATATATTAATGGCTTGTCCGGACAGGAGTGAATCCCGGAAATTGTCTCAATTATCGTAATAATTAGTTGCGCCTTCGTATTTTTATTTTTCTTTATTAATTATTTGGTCTATCTGTCTTTTTTCATGTATCATAACCATAGAGATATACATCATAACAAAACATGTAAAAACCCGTAAATTATCGTGTCTCCCTATTTTCCTGAATTTACATTATCCTGAGAATTTTAAAAATATAAAAAATTACAATATCCCTTCATCTGAGAAACTGTAAAATTTATTTCCGGCTATGATAATATGGTCGAGCAGACTAATATCCATGATAGAAGCAGCTTCTTTCATCTTCCTTGTAATTAACCTGTCGGAATCGCTTGGATTTGAGTTCCCTGAAGGATGATTATGGCATAAAATAAGGCCGGAAGCAAGTTTATCAATAGCGTTTTTGAGTATGATCCTTGTGTCGATTACTGTCCCTGAAAGCCCGCCCTGGCTTATGCGACTGGTATCAATTATAAAATTGGATCTGTTCAGCAGGAGTATCCAGAATTCCTCATGGGGAAGGTCAGATAGAACAGGCTGAAAAAGATCAAAGACATCTTTGCTTCCGGAAATCTTTCTTTTAGTAACTGCCTCGGCATATTTCCTCCGGCGTCCCAGTTCCAGGGCTGCGAGGATTACCAGTGCCCTTACCTTCCCAATACCTTTATTCCGCTCCAGTTCCTTCAGGGAAAGTTTACCAAGCTGGTTAAGGTTATTTCCTGCTGAAGCAAGTATGCTTTTTGATAACTCCACGGCCGTGATATTCCTGGTTCCGGAACCAATAAGGATGGCAAGTAATTCCGCATCGCTCAGACTCTGTACACCTTTATTTATAAGCTTTTCACGGGGCCTGTCCTCAACCGACCATTGCTTGATACTGAGATTATTATATTCCTTCATGACTTTTTCCCTTTAATGGAAAAAAAGAATTAAAATCAGCGTATTTTTTATAAATTTCTGATTTCTGTTTATTGTACCTTAACACCGGCAAGAATAATTTTGTCAATAAATATTAAATTTTATTTTTACCTTCATGAATTATATACCGGAGCAATTCAGTCTGATTGCATCTACTATTGTTGACATTATTTAACGTATAATTATAACAAATTATGAATACACATCGCAGATCATTCATTAAAACCTCTGCCATTACAGGTATAGGTGCCACCCTCATCCCCCGCATTTCATTCTCCCGGGAAAAAACTATTACCCCTGATGGCAAGAAGGTTGGGATAATCGGTTTAGACACATCTCACAGCATAGCATTTACAAGAGCTTTCAATGATCCGCCCCCTGGTCTGGACTTTGACGGTTACAAAGTAGTTGCTGCATACCCTCATGGCAGCAGGGACATTGAGAGCAGTTACAGCAGGATACCTCAATATACTGAAGAAGTCAGGAAATATGGAGTGGAAATTATTGATACACTGGAAAAATTAATTGACAAATCGGATGTTATTATGCTGGAAACCAACGATGGCCGGCTTCACCTGGAACAGGCACTGCCGGTGATCAAAGCCGGGAAAAAAATGTTCATAGACAAACCCATTACTGCTTCATTAGCTGATGCTATGATTATTTTTAATACGGCTGCCGGATATAATGTTCCTGTTTTTTCCACCTCTTCACTGAGATATACTGAAGGCCTTAAAGAAATAGCTGAGGGAGCCGTCGGAAGTGTAATTGGAGCTTATACCTACAGTCCCGCAACCCTGGAAAAATCACATCCCGATCTTTTCTGGTACGGCATTCATGGGGTGGAATTGCTTTTTACCATTATGGGTACAGGCTGCAAAAAAGTGGTCAGAACTTTTACAGAAGATGCCGACGTAGTTACAGGTACCTGGGAAGATGGAAGAATAGGCACATTTCGCGGGATACGAAAAGGCAGTAATGGTTATGGAGGATGTGTTTTCGGGGAGAATGAAATAAGAGTCCTGGAAAAATACACCGGTTATAATCCTTTATTACTGGAAATTGTAAAATTCTTTAAGACGGGAATCGCTCCTGTAAAACCCGAAGAAACCCTTGAAATTCTTGCATTTATGGAAGCCGCCGACGAAAGTAAAAAGAAAAAAGGCGCTATGGCAGACATTAGCAAAGTGATGGAGAAGGCAAGAAAGCAGGTGAAATGAGGAACAAAGAGGAATAAATTAAAGTTAGTATAAAACTGCGTTTACTTTGCGTTCATTGCGCCTCAGCGTTTATTTGTATTTATAAAATAAAAATTAAACCTAATGAAAACCTGGAACATAGCCATAATCGGCGCCGGCCTTATAGCCGACTTTCACGCAAAAGCAATCCAAAGCCTGCCAAATACAAAACTTGTCGGAATATGCGGCACAAACAACAGGAAAGTTCAGAAGCTTTCCACTAAATATTCCTGCAAAGCCTTTAAAAATGAACAGGAATTGTTTGAGTCCGGTAAGCCGGATATTGTAACCATCACCACTCCCAGCGGGGCACACATGGAACCGGCTGTTAAAGCCGCAAAATACGGGGTGCATGTTCTATGTGAAAAACCTCTGGATGTTTCCCCCGAAAGAATTGATAAAATGATTGAGGCGCATGAAAGATCCGGAACAAGGCTTGGAGGAATATTTAACTACAGGTATAATGATGCAGTCAGACTTCTGAAAAAAAATGTTGACAGTGGCCGTTTCGGCACAATTACCTGTGCCTCCATGTTTGTGCCCTGGTGGAGAACCGATGAGTATTACAAAAGCAGCTGGCGGGGAACCTGGAAACTCGATGGTGGCGGAGCCCTTATAAACCAGAGTGTTCATATGGTTGACCTGCTCCAATACATGATGGGATCGGTTGAAGACCTGCATGCATTTATGGCCAGACCCGGGCATCCTCAAATAGAGGTGGAAGATACAGCAGTAGGGATAGTACGTTTCAGCAGTAAAGCTCTTGGAATGATCTATGGCACTACCGCTTCATATCCGGGACAATACCGGAGGCTGGAAATAACCGGAACAAAGGGTACAGTTATCATGGAAGAAAATAGTTTTAAAGTCTGGCAGTTTGCCGATCAGAAGGAAGAAGACAGTGAAATTCTCCGGAATTATGGAATAATTGAAGGAGGAGGGATTTCTGATCCGGGAGCAATTCCTTTTCAGCCCCATGCAAAAAATATAGCCGCCTTCATTGAGTCAGTGGCAAACAATCTTCCTTTTGAAATTGATGGTTATGAAGCCAGGAAATCTGTGGAGATAATCCTCAGAATGTATGATTCCGCAAGGAAAAACGGATTTATTTAGCAGCAGATAACCGGTTGTTTATTTTCCTGCTCACAATCCCGCTATAGTAAGCAATAACAAGGAAAGCGAATGCAGGCACCCAGTAGGCAAATATGATACTGCCCGACTGGTCGGATACAATTCCCTGTATCTGTGTTAAGAATGCTGCACCTGCAATAGCCATGATCATACCTGACCCGCCTATCTTGGTGTCATCACCCAATCCGGCAATTCCTAATCCGTAAATTGTAGGGAACATAAGTGACATGCAACCGGATATTCCCATCAGTGCATACACTCCTATAAAACCTTTTCCGTAAATCGTGATCATGCAGCAAACAAACGCAAGTATCGCCAGGGAGGTAAGAAGATT
>CAYVTV010000071.1:0-16980 GCA_964454295.1 uncultured Bacteroidaceae bacterium | reverse complement strand
TTTTGTCAACAATATCCATGTTATCAAAGATAACCTCTTCGATATTCCGCCCCTCTTCAGGATAATTCAGGAAAATTCAGACACTCCCTGGAAAGAAATGTATCAGGTCTTTAATATGGGACATCGTTTTGAATTCTATGTCCCGGAAAAAATTGCAGCGCAAATTATTAATATTGCTGCAGAATTTAATATAGAAGGAAGAATTGCAGGACATTGTCAAAAACATAAAGGCAAAAAGCTGACTTTAAAAACCAAAAATGGTTTATTCGAATACTGATCATTATCCCGTTATTTATACTTACTTTTGCAACCGGTTTTATTTGAGATGATATGATTAATAAGCTTTTACTGGAAAAACTGGAAGGAATAGAAAAAAGATACAATGAGGTATCAACCCTTATCTCCGACCCTAAGGTAACGTCGGACATGAAAAGATATATACAGCTTAACAGGGAGTACCGCCAGCTTGAACCTATTATTGAACAATTAAAGATATATAAGAACCTTATCAGCAACATCGAATCAGCCAAACAAATGCTCGCTACGGAGAAGGATGAGGAATTAAGGGAAATGGCGAAAGCAGAGCTCGAAGAACTCGAGGAAAAAACAAATCCTCTTGAAGAAGAAATAAAGTTTCTTCTGCTTCCTGCTGATCCTGAAGATGAAAAAAATGCAGTCGTTGAGATCAGGGCAGGAACCGGTGGAGATGAAGCCAGCATATTTGCGGGAGATCTGTTCAGAATGTATACAAAATTCTATGAATCTAAAGGTTGGAAATATGAGATCAGCAGTCTCTCTGAAGGTACCGCCGGAGGCTTCAAGGAAATAATTATGCATGTTTCCGGTAACGGAGTTTACGGTTTGATGAAATATGAATCGGGTGTTCACAGGGTACAGCGGGTACCCCAGACCGAAACCCAGGGCAGGGTACATACCTCCGCAGCTTCAGTAGCAGTGCTGCCTGAAGCCGATGAATTCGATGTGGAAATGAAACCTGATGACATAAGAAAAGATACGTTCTGCTCATCCGGACCTGGCGGTCAATCAGTGAACACAACCTACTCTGCAGTACGCCTTACACATATCCCCACAGGTTTAGTGGTATCATGCCAGGATGAAAAATCCCAGATAAAAAACCTGGAAAAAGCTATGAAAGAATTACGCACACGTCTTTATAACCTTGAATATCAAAGACGCATGGAGGAAGCTGCATCAAAAAGACGCACCATGGTTTCCACAGGTGACCGATCTGCAAAGATAAGAACCTATAACTATCCACAGGGAAGATTAACCGACCATAGAATAAATTTAACCATATATAACCTGCCGGCCATCCTTGACGGAGAAATAGGTGATATAATCTCACAACTGCAAATGGCAGAAAATGCAGAAAGACTGAAGGAAAGCGGCATATAAGAGCTGAGCAATGAATGCAATACAATTATTTGCGCAAATACGTGAAAAAGCCGGATACTTATGCATCGGACTGGATACTGACTATAATAAACTGCCAAAATTTATCCTTGAAAAAGAATATCCTGTCTTTGAATTTAACAAGAAAATTATTAAAGCAACTGCTGACATTGCTGTTGCCTATAAACTTAATCTTGCATTCTATGAAAGCCTGGGTGTTGCAGGATGGATGAGTATGGAGATGACAGTAAATTATATACGGAGCCATTTCCCGGAAATATTTCTTATTGCAGACGCCAAACGGGGAGATATCGGTAATACTTCAAAACTGTATGCTTCTGCCTTTTTTCATAATCTTGATTTTGATGCTGTTACAGTTGCCCCTTATATGGGACGTGACAGTGTTCAACCCTTCCTGGATTATCAGGATAAATGGGTAATACTGCTGGCTCTAACTTCTAATGACGGTGCAGAGGATTTCCAGATGCTCAAAACTTTCAACCGCCGGAATTATCTTTTTGAACAGGTGATTAAAACCTCCAAAACCTGGGGAAATACAAATAACCTGATGTATGTAACCGGAGCAACACGTCCTGAATGGATAAAAAAAATACGGAAGATTATCCCTGATAACTTCCTGCTCGTTCCGGGAATCGGAGCCCAGGGCGGAGATCTTGAAAAAGTCTCTGAATACGGATTAAACCGGCATGGAGGCCTCCTTGTCAATGCCAGCCGCTCAATAATTTATGCTAACATTACTAATAAATACGATCAGTTTGCCAGAGAAAAAGCACTCGAAATCCAAAAAGAAATGCAAACTCACCTGAAAAGAAAAAAATTACTCTGAAAAATCCCTCCTCAAAGACCTATTTTCTGCAAATATTTCCATTAAACAATATCTGATCATTCTGTTTTTCTGATATCCTGTTATGATAAAAATATCTGAAGAATATCTGCATTTTGCGTGGAAATCAGGTCTTTTTTTAAAAGAAAACCCTGGGGGGGCTATTCAAATAATTGAAATAACGAACCCGGGACAACATAATCTTTCCTCCGGACCAGATTTTTTTAACGCACGGGTGAAAATAGATGATACCGTTTGGGCCGGCAATGTGGAAATACACGTGAAAGCTTCAGACTGGTACCGCCATGAACATGATAAAGACCCTGCATACGATAGCGTAATACTTCATGTAGTCCTTGAAAATGATTGTGATGTTTACAGAATTAACGGCGAGAAAATCCCGGTGCTGAAATTAATCCCCCTAAACGAAAACCTGAAGCAATATTTTAACCTGATACTTGACAGGTCAGAAATCCATTGCAGAAGAGACCTTCCCTCATTTAACCGGCTATTATTAAAGGATTGGATTACAAAAATGATGATTGCCCGGTTGCAGGAGAAAACAAACAGGGTGTTTAAAATACTCGAAAATAACCAATATGACTGGGAAGAAACTTTATATAAATTTATCGGTCAAAGCTTTGGCTTTAAAACCAATAATATCCCTTTTACACTCCTTGTTGAAGCTACACCACTTAAATTACTGCTGAAATACAGAAATAACCCTGAGACGATCAATGCTTTATTGTTCGGACAGGCAGGATTCCTGGAAGATATGATATCAGGCGACACATATTATGATACCCTAAGAAAAGAATACCAGAGTCTGAAAAAAATGTTGCCCCAAAAAACATTATACGCCCATACCTGGAAATTTATGAGATCCCGGCCTGCCAATTTCCCGACTGTACGAATCTCACAATTTGCCAGTCTGGTGATAAAAAGCTTCCCATTGTTTGCCCAAATCACTGAATGTTCCGACGTTTCAATGATGAAAGAATTTTTCAGGCTAAATACGGCAAAGTACTGGGAAGACCACATGCTCTTCGGAAAAACCGGTAGAAAAAAAAATTACAGGATGGGAAAAGAAAGCGCGGAATCAATAATAATAAACGCCGTTCTACCTGTGTTCTTCAGTTATGGTAAATTCAGAATGAGGAACGATATGAGAGACAGAGCGCTGAGATTCTATGAAGAACTGCCGCCAGAAAAAAACGAGATAATGAACATGTGGAAGAAAGCCGGAATAACACCCGAAAATGCTTTCGAATCACAGGGACTTCTTCAATTGTTCAATAACTACTGTAAACCACGAAAATGCCTTGAATGCCTTATAGGATATAAATTAATTTCCAGAGTCGTCAGGTAATTTTTACAAATCAAAGAACCAGGTTCTGCTTTGATTTTAAATTATAAAAAAACTGACTGCATAGTAAGCCCATGAACTATGATAATCATTTGTGAAGTCATACATTTATCATATCTTTACCGTAATCTGATTATTGAACAAGGGACGAGGGACGGGTGACAGGTGACACGTGACACGTGACGGGACATATTTTCACCGGTCATTCAGCACATGTCACCCGTCACCTGTCACTACTAAAATACTTACAACAAAAAAAATAAACAATTACTAAGTATGGTGACTGAAACCATAGCATGGGTTGGATTCTCACAGGGTCTTTTTGCTGCCATCCTTATGATGACAAAAAGAAACCGTAATGATTCAGATAAGATACTTGTTGCCTGGCTTACCCTGCTTGCCATTGAATTCCTTACTTGTGCAATTGATTATAAGGTATTTGGCAATCCGCTTCTCTCCAGTTCTTTCCTGTTATTTAACCCTGCATTTTATCTTTATATAACTTCACTGGTTAAACCTTCTTTCCGGCTGAAATGGATGCAACTTCTGCACCTTGTCCCATTTGTCTTCTTTGAGGTTATTGCCTATATCATAAAAGAACCTTATACCCTGCGAACATATTTCAGTCCTGATTCTTCCCTGTGGTACCGGTATATGTTTGGCGCAGCATCGTCAATTTCATGGCTGGTTTACAACTCATATAGTGCATTTATCGTATTCCGTCACCGTAAAAGCCTGGAAAACGAATTCTCAAACATCGAAAGTCAGCAAAAACTGGGCTGGCTGTTATTTATTGTCGTTTTTTATAATGTATATTGTGTGTTTACAGCGGTTACAAGTATTATGGCAATTTATCTCAGTCTCAACTTTCCCTTACCCCATTTATATAACTATTCAGCCCTCCTCCTGCTCATTTATATACTGGGTTTTTATGGACTTCAACAGGGTATAATATTTAAACCCATCTTTGAAGATAATGACGGGAAATATAGCAAATCCCCCTTATCCAACGCCAGGAAAGCAGTTATCAAGAGACAATTAATCAAATACTTCCGGGAAGAACAACCTTATCTCGATGCCAATCTCAATATGAATGCACTCTCAACATATCTTAATGTACGGAAACATTACCTGACAGAAGTATTGAATACTGAGATCGGAAAAAACTTCTTCCGGTTTGTGAATGAGTACAGAGTTGAGGCTGTAAAAAAACAACTGGCAGATCCAAAAAATATCTATTCAATTGAAGCTATTGGCTATGAATGCGGCTTTAGCAGCAAATCATCTTTTTTCACAGTTTTTAAGAAGCTGACAGGGCAAACACCCATGCAATATAAAAAAGAAGTGTAAAATAATATAAGGTTCAAACTTTTCCCCATAGTATCTGAACCTGTTATAGTAGTTCAGCTTTTAAAAATCATACCAATTTCTTCCCCCTAAAAGTTATTTTTATCTCAAAATAACCAATACATTAACCTGTATGATATCACGGTAATAAAATGCTGTCACACGTCACACGTCACTTTAATTTAACCTGTTATGTATAATAAATGTGTGCCCCTCCTGTATCTTCTTTTATACTGCCATACTCTTATGGCACAAGGTCTTTTTGAAAACACATTATATGAAGATCAGAAGCCGGTTGAATCCTTTGCAAACTCTCCACTGAAAGGATACATAAGAGGCTCAGCCTGGGGAGGTGCACAGAGATACGATTATTCCAATGTTTTTGGTGAATTTGCTTTACAGGCGAAGTTCTCAGGTGAAAAATCCTTTTTCTCAGGAGAACTGCGTGTGATCGAAGGATATTTCTTCGATGAACACAAATCCATTCTCCGTTTGAAAGAAGCTTATGGCGGATATACAGGAAAAAAACTGGATCTGTTTGCAGGGAACCAGATTGTAAGCTGGGGAAGAACGGACGGTTTTAACCCTGTAAATAATATTAACCCCGTTGATTATTTCTTTCTTACTCCAGATCCTGATGACCAGATCCTGTCCACTTTTATGATTCGGTCAAAATTCAGGTTTTCATTTCAGACAGAACTCGAAACCCTCATCATTCCTGTTTATAATCCCTCAATTTACAGGTACAATCTTTTCGATATGGGGGAAAATGCTGTTTTTAACAATGCTGTTTTACCTTCATCAAAATTCAGCAATTCATCATTCGCTGCCCGCATAAAAACTGAACTTCCCTCAATAGGATTCTCCTTATCCTGGTTTAGCGGCTACGATCCTTTTTATGGCTTCAGAACAGAGAGTATACAGTTGTTTCCTGTAACTGAAATCACCTACCAACCCGACTTCTATAAAAAAAATACCATAGGCGGTGATTTTGAACTGCCGGTAAAAAAATGGATCCTGAGGATGGAAGCGGCAGTGAATATTACAGATAACTACAAAAACAACATGAATATTCCAAACCCTGACTTATACTATGTAACAGGAATTGAGCATAATTTTCGCGGATGTATGGCAATACTTCAATATATCGGGCGGTATACATTTGACTTCCGTGCTCTTGAAATACCCGTACTTGCTGATCCTTTTAATCAGCAGTCCCAGCTGCAGTACGCCGAAGAAATGATCCTTTATGAATCCTCGCTGTTCAACCGTAAAATATTTCATCAGCAGAAGGAAAGAAACCATGCTTTCATGATCTCTCTGAACAGGTCATTTGCTTATGAGACGGTAAGAACTGAATTATCATTATATTATAATATCACCTCCGATGAATATATTATCAGACCAACACTTTCGTGGAATATAAGTGATGATCTGGCAGCCTTCCTCGGTGTTAGTCTTATGAAAGGCCCGGAAAACTCAATATTCGATAAAGCAGGTGACGTGCTGAACGGCTTATTTGCAGGAATGAAATATAGCTTCTGATAAAAATCAATGATTGTGACGGTGGCGAACTGTAAAATCTGAACTGATGAACACCTTGATAACCAAATATCGCATCTGGTTTATTATTATTCCGGTAATCATTACCATACTTATGATTGTCCCCCTGTGGAAGGCAAAGATCAACTCCGATCTCATGAAATATTTGCCGGAACATATCGAATCAAAAATAAATCTCGAACGGCTGGAAAAAACGTTTGGTAAATACGATCCGCTGGTCATTATTTTTGAAACTGCAGATGTTCTGGATAAGTCTTTTCTTAAAAGGATGCAGAATATTAATACAGCGATGATACGGCAAAAAGAATTTAAAGATGTTATTTCCCTTTTCGAATTAAAATATATAAGGGGAGAAGATGGTATGATGCTGGTCGACCCCGTTATTACAAAGATCCCGGAAACGGAAGCAGCAATAAAAAACCTCCGGGAAGAAATCATCAATAATTCACTGGTATATAAGTTACTGGTATCAGAAGATTTCAGATATACAATGATATTGGTCAACCCGGAGGAAGATCTCAGCGATGCGAAAGCACTTGAAATAATAAATCAAATACTTTCAGCTAACAAGGGAGATGAAAACATTTATCTTTCAGGTCTCCCCTTTCTGCGTGATGAGATACAAAAAAAAGCAATACGTGATCTGGCAATATTATTCCCTCTGGGCCTTTTAATAATGATAAGCTTTCTTTACCTCTCCTTCAGGGAAATGAGAGGGGTCTGGCTGCCTTTTACAGTTGTGATAATCTCCGTTGCCCTGGCAATGGGCATGATGCCGCTTTTACATTACGAATTAAATATTATTGCTGTATTAATTCCCATAATGATGATCGCTGTCGCCAACAACTACGGCGTTCATATAATTGCACGCTACCAGGAATTAAACGCGCTGAATCCGCGTTGGAGCATGAAAAAGATTGTCGGCGAAACCATGTCGGTGCTTTACATCCCGCTTTTACTCACAGCGCTGACAACAATTTTTGGCATACTGGGACTCTTAGTACATATTATGCTTCCGGCAAAGCAAATGGGTATTGTCAGTGCTGCAGGAATAGCATTTGCACTTATCCTGAGCCTGTTCTTTATTCCTGCGGTCATGACCGGTCAGAAAAAAGGAAAAGTAAGAAATAACTTCAAGGGAGACGGAAAGTCGGTCGTGGATAAATTCATGGTATGGGCAGGAAATGTGGTTACGAAAAACCCACTGAGGGTAATTATTATTTTTCTGTCGGTACTTATTATTGCCGGAACAGGAATCTTTTACCTTAAGGTGAGTATAAATCTGGAAAAAATGATGCCGGTTTCTCATCCTTTACGCATCTCAACTCAAATTGTCAATACTTATTTTGGCGGAACGAAAAACATTTCAATTCTTTTTGAAGGAGATATTTTAAGTCCCGATGTAATGCACACCATGGACGAATTTGAAGCCCGGCTGGAAACCCTGCCGGAAGTAGGCAGTGTAAATTCACTGGCCACGGTTATTAAAACCATCAGCCGTGCATTGTATGATCCTGGTGATGATTTCTACAATGTCATTCCTGACAGCCGCGAGGCTATAGCACAATATATTGAATTTTATAATATGAGCGGGGATCCTGACGACTTTGAAAAAATGGTGGATTTCAATTATACCAGTGCCATATTGAATGTACAGTTCAAAGCAAAAGACATGACGGATTTCAGGAAAGTAACTGCTTTTATCAACGAATTGATCAACGATTCAGAATATAGTACATTACAGGCCGGACAGTCATTAATGGAAAAAGAAATGTCAGAATCCATTATCAGGGGACAAATCTATTCATTACTTTTCGCTATGTCAGCTATTGCCTTACTTTTAGGGCTGATCTTTAAATCATTTACTGCCGGCATTATGGGTATTATCCCCTTATTGTTTGCCCTGATCTGCAATTTCGGGCTGATGGGTTGGTCGGGGTTTGATCTTGACATCGCCACATCGCTGCTATCCTCAGTAGCCATAGGCATCGGCGTAGATTACATAATTCATTTCTTCTGGCGCATTAAATTTGAGCTGAAACGGGAAAAAAATTATAAATCAGCCATTGTAACCACGCTTAATACTACCGGCCGGGGGATTGCCATAAACGCCTTCTCGGTAATCATCGGATTCTCGGTACTGCTTCTTTCAGGATTGACCATTCTGAAAACTTTCGGCCTGCTTATCATCTTTTCCCTGCTGTTATGCCTGCTTTGTGCACTGTTACTGGTCCCTGCCATATGCCTGATTTTCAGACCCGGATTTTTGTTAAAATAATATACTTTGATCATGAAAACTTACTTCATTTTAATTTCCGTTTCATTTCTGATTTCTCCAACAAGCCTGTTTTCACAGAATGCAAAGGAAATTGCAGCTAATGCCTCCAATGTTATCGAATTTGAGTCCATGGAAATGAAATCTTCTCTCACTATTTTTGATCACAGGGGAAATACAAGAGAGAGAAAGATTGTTGTAGCAACCAGACAATTCGGGAAAGTTACCAAAACTCTCATAAAATTCATTTCTCCGGCTGATGTCAGGGGAACGTCCATGCTTATTTATGATTATGAGGATAAACCGGATGATATGTGGATATACCTGCCGTCGCTGAGAAGAACCAGAAGAATTGTAAGCAGCGAAAAAGGAAAAAGCTTCATGGGTTCGGAATTTACCAATGCTGATATGGGAAAACCCAATCTGAATGATTTTAACTATAAACTGCATGGCACAACTGAGATAAATCAGAAAACCTGCTGGAAAGTGGAAGCAATATGCAAAGATGAGACCATTGCTGACGAGAATGGCTTTTTAAGTAAAATTGCATATGTCGAAAAAAATACATATCTGACGCATAAAGCTGAATACTACGATTTGAATAATGAATTACACAAAGTAATGACAATCAGTAATTATCAGAAACAACCCAATGGGAAATATTTTGCTTATAAGATGGAAATTCAAAACCTGCAGAACGAACGCAGGTCAGTAATGCTGGTGGATGGATTTCAACTTGGCTCAACCCTCACGGAAGACAGCTTTTCTCCTACTAATCTCGACAAGTAAAAGCTTATTTTTATCCACCTGATATTGTTATTCCAAAAAAAATAAATACTTTTGCATCTCTGAATTTTAGGGAAATTTATTAAAAATCTGATATAGAATGGTTTTAACAACAGAAAAGAAAATTGAATTATTCAAAAAGTACGGAAAGTCATCGGAAAATACAGGTTCTCCGGAATCCCAGATTGCTATCTTTACAACGAGAATAAATCACCTTACCCAACATCTTAAAACACATAAAAAAGATTATGGTACGCAGAGGGCTTTATTGAAACTTGTGGGGAAAAGAAGAAGACTACTGGATTATTATAAGGAAAAAGACATAAATGCTTACAGAAAGCTGTTAAAGTCGTTAAGCTTAAGAAAATAAGGCAGGTGATGCCTGATTTATACAGAAATGATATAATGCTTTTACCATTGGAGCGCAAAAGAGGCGCAAAGATCGCAAAAGAGGTAAAACATCTTTCAACTTCTTGCGTGCTCTGCGCCTTTTTCTATTATAAGTACAGAAAAAACAGGACAAAATACACATAAATAACATAATAACAACAGAAAGGTAACAGGAACATCTGAGTTTACAGGGTGCATACTTTTTCCTTTTTACTTTTAACTTTTAACTTATCCACATGTTTACACAACATAAAAAAATAATCGATTTTGGTGATGGCAGAGCCATATCAATAGAGACCGGTAAATTAGCAAGACAAGCCGATGGATCGGTGCTGGTAAGACAAGGCAATACCATGCTCCTGGCAACGGTCGTATCAGCAAAAGAAGCTGCTGAGAATGTTGATTTTATGCCTTTATCCGTGGAATATAAGGAAAAATTTGCATCTTCAGGTCGTTTTCCGGGTGGATTCATGAAAAGAGAATCCCGTCCGAGTGATTATGAAATCCTGATCTCCAGGCTGGTGGACAGGGCTTTACGTCCTCTCTTCCCTGATAATTACCACGCAGAAACTTTTGTCAATATCTATTTAATATCTGCTGAAAATGATATCATGCCGGATGCCCTTGCAGGTCTCGCTGCTTCTGCTGCAATAGCTGTTTCAGATATACCCTTTAACGGTCCGATATCAGAAGTGCGTGTTGGACGTGTTAACGGAGAATTTATTGTAAACCCCACATTCAGCCAGCTTAAAAATTCAGATATTGATATAATGGTAGGCGCAACAAAAGATAATATACTGATGGTGGAAGGTGAAATGAACGAAGTTTCTGAAGAGGATATGCTGGAAGCCATAAAACTGGCACATCAGGCAATCATACCACAGTGTGTGGCACAGGAAGAGCTGGCCGCGCTTGTAAACAAACCACAACGCGAATACTGCCATGAAAATAATGATCCTGAGCTTAACGAGAGAATGCAGTCTGAATTGTATAAGCAGGCTTATGATCACGCTGCAAAATGCATTAAAGATAAGCATGAGCGAAGCGATGGTTTTAAAACCATCCTTGACAGTTTTGTTGAAAAGCTGCAGGAAGAAAAACCTGAAGAAGAACTTAATACCCCGCTAATCGAAAGGTATTACCACGAAATCGAGAAGAATGCCGTAAGGGATTTTGTCCTTAACAGCAAAACCCGGCTTGACGGCCGAAAGCCGGATGAGATCAGGGAGATAATCTGCGAAGTCGATTTCCTTCCCACTGCACATGGCTCATCACTCTTTACCAGGGGTGAAACACAGTCACTTACTTCAGTTACCCTGGGAACAAAACTCGATGAAAAAATTATCGATGAGGTATTGATACAAGGAACAGAAAAATTTGTACTTCATTATAATTTTCCTGCCTTTTCCACCGGAGATGCACGCCCGAACAGAGGACTCTCCCGCAGGGAAGTCGGACATGGCAACCTCGCACACAGAGCTTTAAAAAGATTGATGCCTGATGAAAATGAAATACCTTATGCCATCAGAGTGGTATCCGATATACTCGAATCAAACGGCTCGTCTTCAATGGCTACGGTTTGCGCAGGAACACTGGCTCTCATGGATGCGGGTGTGAAAATTAAAAAACCGGTCTCCGGCATAGCCATGGGAATGATCTCCGACGCAAAAACAGGCAAGTATGTCATCCTGTCCGATATCCTCGGTGACGAAGACCACCTGGGAGATATGGACTTTAAAGTTACCGGAACAAAAAACGGGATTACTGCAACACAAATGGATATTAAAGTTGACGGCCTGTCTTTTGATGTTCTGAAACAAGCCCTCCACCAGGCAAAAGAAGGAAGACTGCATATCCTTGATATAATGGTTAATACCCTCCCCGAACCACGGAGTGATTACAAGCCGCATGCACCCAGAATAATCAGGATCGAGATTGCAAAGGAAATGATAGGCGCACTGATCGGCCCCGGCGGAAAAGTGATCCAGGAAATCCAGCGTGAAACAGGCACTACAATCGTTGTGGAAGAAACCAACGGTAAAGGCATAGTCGATGTGTCCGCTGTGAACAAAGAATCCATTGACGCAGCTATGGCAAGAATTAACCGCATTGTTGAAGTCCCCGTGGTAGGTAAAACTTATATTGGTAAAGTAAAATCCGTTGTCCAGTTTGGTGCATTTATCGAAATTCTGCCTAAAACAGAAGGATTGCTCCATATATCCGAAATCAGCTGGAAACGACTGAAAACCGTAGACGAAGAACTGAAGGTGGGAGATGAAGTGGAAGTGAAACTCATTGACATTGACAGTAAAACAGGTAAATTCAAACTGAGCAGAAAGGCACTCCTGCCTAAACCGGAATAATTTAGACGTAATGTACTGCGGCTCTGCACCATTTTGTTTTAATACGCAATGTATTGCGGCTTATACTCTTACAAGGACGCACAGCCGTGCGTCCCTACTCAACCACTTAACCACTTAACCACTTAACACACTTAACCACTCAATCACACGATCCCGTGATCCCCTTTGTCCCTTCGTCACTTTAATGTCCCCTTCGTCCCTAATAATAATTATCTTTTAAATCTCTGAATAATATTCTATCTTTGGTATACTTAATCAAATACTCATAACCCATGAAAGTATACTACTGTCTGCTATTTATCGCCATGATCTCTTTTTCCTGCTCTGATCATCCCCTGGATTACCCCGAAACACGCAAAGATGATATCGTTGATAATTATTTCGGAACCCTGGTTTCTGATCCCTACAGATGGCTGGAAGATGACCGTTCTGAGGAAACCATGGAATGGGTAAAAAAGCAAAATGAACTGACTTTCGGATACCTTGAAAAAATACCATACCGGGAGAAAATTAAAAACAGGCTGACTGAAATATTAAACTTTCCCAGGATGAGTGCCCCCTGGAAAGAAGGCGATTATTATTTCTATGCCTTTAACAACGGACTGCAGAACCAGGATGTGTATTATATAAAAAAAACGATCGGAGAGGATGGTGAAATCTTCCTCGATCCAAATAAACTGTCTGAACAGGGAACAATCTCCCTTACCAATTTGTCAGTTTCAAATGACAGTAAATATGTAGGTTATGGAATATCAAAGGGAGGATCAGACTGGAGAGAATTCTTTATCAAAGAGATTGATTCAGGTAAAGACCTGGACGATCACCTGAAATGGATCAAATTCAGCGGAATATCATGGTATAAAGACGGTTTTTTCTATAACCGGTTCAATGAACCTGAGGATGGTAATGAACTTAAAGGAGTAAATCTGAACAGCAAAGTGTATTATCACAAAGTGGGAACCCCGCAATCGGATGATGTTTTAATTTATGAAGACCCTGAAAATCCCGGCCGGAGTTTTAATGCCAGGGTTACCGAAGATGAAAAAACCCTTGTATTGAATGTTTACGAATCAACCACAGGAAATGCCATTTATGTCAAAAAGCTCACAGAAAAGAATGCTCCCTGGATTAAAATAGTAGATGATTTCGAAAAAGATTATTCTTTGGTTGACGGTAAAGATGATAAGCTGCTTTTTCTTACAAACTATGATGCTCCTATGTATAAACTCATTGAAGTTGATATTAATAACCCGTCGGTGAAAAACCGGAAAGACATTATAGAAGAAAAAGAATCCCAGGTTTTAATATCGTGCAGTCTTGGAGGAGGAAAAATCATAGCTCATTATCAAAAGGATGCCCGTAGTGTGCTGGAAGTTTTCACAATGGAGGGTCAATATTTGTATGATATACAAATTCCCGGAATTGGAACTATCACTTCATTTAATTCAAAAGTAAAGGAAGATATTGCGTTCTATACCTTCACCTCTTTTAATGTCCCCCAGGAAGTATATATGTATAATATAGGAGATAATACTTCCGAACTGTTCTATAAACCAGAAGTGGATTTCCTGTCGGAAGATTACATAACCAAACAGGTTTTTTATCAAAGTAAAGATAGCACAACAATTCCCATGTTTATTGTTCATCATAAAGACTTTAAACCCAATGGAAAAAGCCCTGCTCTTTTATATGGATATGGAGGTTTTAATATAACCTATACCCCGGTGTTTTCCATCCGGAATGTTATCCTGCTTGAAAATGGAGGAGTATATGCACTGGCAGGTATTCGCGGTGGCGGAGAATACGGTGAATCCTGGCACCTTTCAGGTACTGTTCTGAACAAACAAAATGTTTTTGACGACTTCATCGCAGCCGCAGAATATCTTATAGATGAAAAATATACTTCTTCGGAAAGACTTGCCATTTTAGGTGGTTCAAATGGAGGTCTTCTGGTAGGAACAGTCATTAACCAGCGTCCCGATC
Source organism: uncultured Bacteroidaceae bacterium (assembly GCA_964454295.1). GTDB lineage: Bacteria > Bacteroidota > Bacteroidia > Bacteroidales > CAYVTV01. The sequence continues at coordinate 2,650 of CAYVTV010000071.1, read as the reverse complement.
TGTTCTCCGTTGCCTTTCCTGCTGTGGGCGTAATGGACATGCTCAGATATCACCTGTTTACCATCGGAAGGTACTGGGTTACAGATTACGGATCCAGTGAAGACTCAGTGCAGTTTGAATACATTCATAAATACTCACCGGTTCATAATATCAGAAAAGGAGTCAGGTATCCCTCCGTAATGGTAACCACAGCCGATCATGATGACAGGGTAGTACCCGCACATTCATTCAAATATATTGCCACCCTGCAGGAAAACCATTCAGGTAAGAATCCCGTGCTTATACGAATTGAAACTGAAGCAGGTCATGGATCGGGTAAACCGGTAAACAAGCAGATTGAGGAAACAGCTGATATTTGGTCATTTGCATTCTATCAAATGAAGTTTAAACCTTTCTATTAATAAGAAATAAAATCATAAAAATTTCATCTTAAACATCGCTCTAAATCAACCTATCTAAGCCTTTCAATAAAAATGACTGATTATCAACTGGTTAACGAATTAATTGTTAATGAGGCCTTTAAATTAGGTTTAAAAAAATCGGGAATTTGAGGAATTTAAGGTGAAAACCTCATATTTTCTTTTTTTTAATGAAAAACATTTCTAAATTTGTTTTCTGGACAAAATTCTATTTGAAATTCATTCAAATTAAACTTAATAAAAAAGAGTACTATGAAAAAACTAAATTCTTTTGCGCTATTTATCGCAGCAATATTTATGTTAGGCAGTTGTAGCGGATTAAAAAAAATGCAGGACAGAGCATCTGAGGTCAGTTATAAGGTTACTCCCGAAGTTCTTGAAGAAAAGGGTAATGATGTAGCTGTAAAAATTGATGTTAAATATCCGGCAAATTATTTTAATAAAAAAGCTACCCTTACTGCAACACCTGTTTTGAAATATGCAAATGGTGAAACAGCATTCGCTTCCAAAACATTACAGGGCGAATCGGTTCAGGCTAATAACCAGGTAGTGAATTATTCTACCGGAGGCACTGTTTCCTATGCAGGAAATGTAGCCTTCACCGACGATATGATGAAATCGAAACTGGTTGTCAGATCAGTTGCCGAACTTAAAGGTAAAACCGTGGAACTGGATGAATATCCCATTGCAGATGGTGTTATAGCTACCTCAAAATTAGTGATGGTTGATCCTAAACCAGTTATGGTTGCTGACAAGTTCCAGAGGATTATACCCGATTCTTATACTGCCAGTATTCTTTATATTATAAATCGTTATGATGTAAGATCCACAGAACTAAGAAAAGATGAGATCAAACAACTTTCTGACTACATCAAAAATGCTCAGGCAAATGAAAGAATAGAAATTCAGGGCGCAAAAATATCAGCTTATGCTTCACCTGACGGACCACTTGATCTGAACGAAAGACTTTCAAAAAACCGCCAGGGCTCAGCAGAAACCTATTTCAAGAGAGAACTCAAAACTCAGAAAGTTGACGCACCTGAAGGATTTCTTGCTCTGAATTATACTCCTGAAGATTGGGATGGTTTCAAGAAACTCATGGAAGAAAGCAACATCCAGGATAAAGAATTAATACTGAGAGTACTTTCAATGTATTCTGATCCTATTGTACGTGAAAAAGAAATCAAAAATATCTCCCAGGCATATGAAGTTATAGCTAAAGATATTCTTCCCCAGTTAAGAAGATCCAAACTTACCGTTAATGTTAACCTGGTTGGTTTATCTGATGATGAACTTAAAGCTGCATGGAAAAACGACCCTGCTTCACTTAAAATGGAAGAGATCCTTTATACAGCAACGTTATACGACGACCTTAAGGATAAGCTTGCTATCTACAAGAAAGCCGGTGAACTCTATCCCGATTGCTTCAGGGCATTCAATAATGAAGGATATGTTCAGGTTTTATCAGGAGATGCAGATAACGCTCAGAAAGCTTTTGAAAAAGCAAAAGCATTAAAAGATAATGATGTAGTGAACAATAACCTTGGAGTTTGTGCTTTAATGAAGGGTGATGTTGCCAAAGCAGAACAACTCTTCTCAGCCTCCATGGGCGCCGGAGCAGTTGTTAATTATAACCTCGGGATCATCAAAATTATGCAGGGCGATTATGATGCAGCAGCCGGTTATCTTGGCAATACCGATGAATTCAACACCGCACTCGTTAAAATGCTGAAGAAAGATTTCGATGGTTCATTAGCCACTATTAACAGGATTGAAAAAGATTTTGCTAAAAAATACTACCTGAAAGCAGTAGTAGCCGCAAAACAAGGTAAGGACGAACTTGTGTTCGAAAGCCTCAGACTGGCTTTTGCTAAAGATGCTTCTCTCAAGGATCGCGCAAAAGTTGATATGGAATTTGCTAAATATTTTGAAAATACAGTATTTAAAGGACTCCTTTAATAAGGATATTCATATAAAAAAAAGGCTGTCTGTCAGACAGCCTTTTTTTATTCAATTTTTTAACCTTTCAAAAAAATGCCAGATTAATATTCCTCCACTGACAGCTACATTTAAGGAATGCTTTGTTCCATACTGAGGTATTTCAACACAACTCTCACACTCATCAATCACCGCCTGATCCACACCATGCATTTCATGCCCAAGTACCAGTGCATATTCCTGTTTTCCGAACTTTTCTCGGATAATATTTTCAACTAACTGATATTCAGTAA
>CAYVTV010000070.1:0-17162 GCA_964454295.1 uncultured Bacteroidaceae bacterium | reverse complement strand
ATGCCATGAAAGATATAATCCCGTGCCTATCCCTATAAAATTCAGTATTGTATGAATGGCAATGGCAAGTCTGCGTGATATTACAGTACCTATAATCACCCTGTCAGGTTTATTTATCCTGTCAGCACGGATATCAAAGTAGTCATTTATCACATATCCCCCGGCAGCAATGAGGATAGTAGTTAAAACAAGCAGGAAAAAGTGAAAATCGTCAAGCTGTAAATGAAAACCATTTAGCCGTAAAAATGGTTTAATAATGCATAGTCTCATCAAATACTGCGTTGCAGCAATAATAAGAAGATTTTGAAAACGTATCAGTTTAAGGAAAGAGATCATAATCTTACCATTTAAACGCATCATTCTCCATCCAGCGACCATGTAATCGTAATACCTGTTCTATAATATCCCTTACACAACCTTCACCTCCTGCTTTATCAGAAATATATCTGGATATTGATTTAATTTCTTCCACTGCATCAGACGGACAAACAGGGAATCCAACCTTTTGCATTACCTCATAATCCGGTATGTCATCCCCCATATAAAGTATATTCTCGGGAAGAAGGTCATGTTTATTGATAAAATCAAGGAAATCTTCCATTTTATTATGGGATGTCATGTAAATATCGTTAATCCCTAACCTTTCGAACCTTAACCGGACTGCTTCTGAATTACCGCCGGTTATTATTCCAACCGGGTATGACTTTCTGACAGCATATTGCAGGGCATACCCGTCTTTAATATTCATTGTTCTCATCAGATCGCCCGAAGGATGTAAAAGAATTTCTGCAGATGAAAAAACTCCGTCAACGTCAAAAATAAAGGCTTTTACTTTCTTTAAGTCTTCTTTGAAATTACTCATTTTCAAAAATTTGATTTTTCCGGCCGGTATGATATTCATAAATTGACTTACTTACAAAAGTATATAAATTTTGCAAATCAGGACGGTCTTTCAGCATGGAGGCCTGCTTCTTTAGTGTTTCAATGTTCCCTCTGACAGCAGGACCGGTTTGGATATCCGCAGGATTTCCCTCAACAGCTTTACTGATGGTCTCTTTTAGTAAGGGCAACAAGAGAGAAAAATCTAATTCTCCGGCAGTAAGAATATCATCGGCACAGGTAAGCATATGATTTACGAAATTACATGAGAATACAGCAGCAAGATGTATCCTGCGTCTCTGTTCTGAGTTCATTACCTGAACCGTGTCGGACAAATCTGCCGCAAGACCCGATATCTCCTTAAGGGCTTTATCATCAGAGGCCTCAACCAGAAACGGAATATCCGATAAGTGAAGTTTTTTTGTTTTACTGAAGGTTTGAACAGGGTACAATACACCATACCTGTTTATTTTTCCTGAAAAAATATTCATGTCTATACTTCCGGCAGTATGGATGACTGTTCCATTGACACCCTGCAGAAAATCAACCGCATCCTGTATTGCGTGATCAGTGAGAGTAATCAGATATATATCAGCATCTAAGGGTATCTTTTTATAATCACCCGTGAATCTTGCATTTACTTTATTTCCCAGCTCTCTGGCATTCCCCTGTTTTCTGCTGTAAACACAGAGAACCGGATATTGCTTTTTATACAGGCATGGTATAAGATGCCAGGCGACATTGCCTGCGCCAATGGAAACAACAGAGGGTTTTGACATGGAAGATCAGTTCTTACATTGTTGTGTTTACTGGCTGTTTATTAATTTCAGAAGCTTTTCACACATCTCATAGTCTTCCTTCTCCTCATAGAACTTTAATAACTGATTAAAAAAGCCAGGGTTGTGAAACCGGGGATGGTTATGATCAAAGGTTAACTTTCCACTGATTGTTTGCTTGAAGAAATTCATGTCTTCATCAGTCTCTTCATCTTCATTATAATCTTTATCATCTTCAAAAAGATCAGCGTCTTCAAAAAGATGACCATATTTTTCAATAAACTCTGAAACAATAAGCTGAAAATTTATCAGATCTTCATTCTCATCCAGCAATTCTTTATGCAGGGAATATTTATCATTAAGAGATTTCTGATTTTCAGAATTCAGGGTTTCGGATAAAAGACGGGATATCTCATCCTGGTTAAACCGGATCTCCTTATTATTCTGATTTACTTGTCTTCTCAGAATTGCAATTAATTTATCTATCGGATTGTCCATTTTATAAAACCCTTCTGAAAGAAGAATTCAAATTTCATACCACAATGTATGAAATTTTACAGACAAAACTGAATAAAAAACAGGATTAATTAACAAATTTAATAACACCAAGATCTTTTAATTCAGTAGCTTTAATATATTCCATTTTTTCACGGTTTTCAGATACTGCTTTCTTAATAAAAATGGCTGCAGAAACGCTATATTCCTCGTCCCTGAGAGTGTCGCCCAGCAGGAGGTATCCCATAATAATATTACCGGCCATCTCAACGAGTCGCCTTGCATGAAAATCAAGGAATTCAGTATCCCCGTTTTCATTAACAAAGCTTACAACATTTTCATAGTCATTTGTCATATTTACAAGTATCCTTTTGAGAAATTCAAATTCCGGTTTTACTTTCACTTCTTCAAATTCCTTTATTGCACTAAGGAATACTCCTGTAGTTACGCCTCTTATTGCTGCCACAACCTGCAGCTGGGAAGTCCCCTCATAGATAGATGTTATCCGCGCATCCCTGTATAATCTTTCAACGGGAAAATCTTTCATGAATCCTGCTCCGCCGTGTATCTGTATAGCATCGTAAGTGATCTGGTTGCAGTATTCACTGGAAATGAGTTTTAAAAGAGGTGTAAAGACATCCGCCAGACGCTGGTATTTTTTCTGCACCTGTCTTTCTTCCGGTTCCAGCTTTCTTTCATCGGAGATAAAGGTATAAGCTTTATAAACATCAACGTATCGTGCAGTTTCATACAGGAGACTTCTGATGGCCCGGGTTTTTACCTGCATCATTCTCAGCATTTCATAAACGGCGGGAAACTGAATAACAGTTTTACCAAACTGTGTCCTTTCCAATGCATATTTATGTGCCTCGCGACAGGCAGCTTCAGCAATACCCACTGATTGTGCCCCTATACCAAGCCTGGCAGAATTCATCAGGGACATTACATATTTTATCAGCCCTAATTTTCTTTCGCCAATAAGTCGTGCCGGCGCATTGGTAAATACCATCTCACAGGTGGGCGATCCCTTTATTCCCAGCTTATTTTCAATTCTCCTGATCTTTACAGCCTTATTCTTTCTCTCATAAACAAAAAGCGAAAGCCCCCTTGCATCCTGTGTACCATCTTCAGAACGGGCAAGCACAAGCGCAATATCTGCATCTCCGTTGGTAATAAAACGTTTTACTCCATTCAGGTAATAAATATCTTCATCCTTATTATATGTGGCTGTAATCTGGCCTTTAAGCTGAACAGCCTGCAGATCCGACCCTGCATCAGGTTCTGTAAGAACCATAGCCGCTGTGGCTCCCTTATGAAATAAGGGCAGGTATTTATCTTTAATATCCTCAGATGCAAATTCATGTATAGTCTCAGCACAATCCTGAAGCCCCCATATATTGGCAAATCCGGCATCTGCCCTGGAAACAATCTCTGCCGCCATTACATAAGGAACAACAGGGAAATTAAGCCCGTCATATTTTCTCGGAAGAGACATGCCTACAAGTCCTGCTTTTGTAAGGATATCAAGATTTTGGCGGGTGCCTTTTGCATATATCACTTCATTATCTACAAGCGCAGGACCTTCCTGGTCTACAGACTCCGCATTCGGAGCTATCACACTGGCACATATTTCACCGATGATTTCCAGAACCTTTTCATAATTGTCCATGGCATCCTCAAAATCAACCGGAGCATAATCATAATGCTCCTTTTCACGGAAATTATCCTCTTTCAGTGAAACTATCTTCTTCATTAAAGGATGATTCAAATGAAATCTGAGATCTTTATTATCGTTGAAAAAATTATCCATTGTTACCGGTTTTTCTTGAAATGTTACTATTTGGAATTTTTCCTGTAATATTTTATCATCCTGGGAATGATATCAGTTACATCACCTGTAATTACATAATCTGCAATCTGATTGATCGGAGCATTTGGATCGGTATTAATCGATATTACCATTGAAGATTCTGCCATTCCTGCCCTGTGCTGAATCTGGCCGGAAATGCCACAGGCAATATATAATTTCGGTCTTACAGTCACCCCTGTTTGCCCTATCTGCCTCTCATGTTCAATGAATCCGGCATCAACAGCAGCACGGGAACCTCCTACCTCTGCTCCCAGAACTTCAGCCAGTTTAAACAATAACTGGAAATTCTCTTTTGAGCCCACTCCATATCCGCCTGATACAATGATCCCGGAATGCTTGATATTAACTTTCTTCTGTTCGATATGCCTTTCAATTATCTTCACTACAAAGTCAGCATCCGAAAGTAGTGCGTCAACATCAACATTCTTTGCCACTCCTTTATAGCTGGCGTCAAAAATCTCCTTCTTCATTACGCCTTCTCTCACCGTGGCAAGCTGGGGCCGTGTTTCCGGATTTATAATGGTAGCTACTATGTTACCCCCGAAAGCAGGTCTTATCTGGTATAAAAGATCTTTGTATTCAATACCTGTCTTTTTTTCAAGATGATCTCCAATTTCGAGGCTGGTGCAGTCGGCTGTTAATCCGCATTTAAGTGCTGAGGCTATGCGGGGAGCAAGATCCCTGCCTATTGAAGTGGCCCCGAAAAGAGCTATCTGTGGCTTCTCTTTTTCAAATACCGATTTCACTATTGCTGTGTGCGGAAGAGTAAGGTACGGACTCAGTCTCTTATCATCAGCAATATGAACTACATCAACACCATAGGGATAAAGGGCCTTTTCTATTCCGTCTAAACCCGAACCGGCTACCACAGTCTCCAGCTTACATCCCAAACGGGTAGAAAGACTTTTTGCCTTGGTTAACAGCTCAAGACTTACATCTGAAATATGGCCTTCATCAGTTTCGCAATAAACAAATATATTATCCACAGTGTAAATTTTTTTATTCAACAATTAATATTAACCAATGGTGTGGTTTTCAATAAGTTCTCTCATTAACTCGTCCAACTCCTCATCTTTTCCTGAAAGCACCTTTGATTCCTTGGCTTTAAAAACCACATTCTCAATCTTTTTAACTTTGGTTGGAGAACCGGAGAGGCCCAGTGCATTTTCATCAACATCTATGTCGTCGGCGCTCAGTTCTTCAATTTTCAGGTACTGACGCGACTGGTAAAGATATACATAGTCTTCTGCGGCATCCTGTATCTCCGTAATAGTTTTTGCATGTTTATATTTCATGAGCAGCTTAGCATTTCTTGGCCGGCAGGGAGGTGCTGAACTATGCACTGTTAGCAGCACAGGTAAAGCGGAACTAACTGTTTCCACTCCTCTCTCCAGCCTCCTCCGTGATGTAATATGACGATCCTTAATATCTGTTACCTCTTCCACGTAGGTAATCTGGGGAATAGAAAGCTTTTCTGCAATCTGCGGACCTACCTGTGCCGTATCACCATCAATGGCCTGCCTGCCTGAAATAATAAGGTCATAATCCTTAATCTTTATAATAGCATGAGAAAGGGCATAAGATGTTGCCAGGGTATCAGACCCTGCAAACTTCCGGTCAGTCAGCAGATACCCGTTATCTGCTCCCCTGTACATGCCTTCACGTATAATTTCAGCAGCACGCCCGGGTCCCATGGTAATGATGGTTATTGTGGAACCCGCAAACTTTTCCTTTATCCTTAACGCCTGTTCAAGAGCATTCAGATCCTCGGGATTGAAAATAGCCTCAAGAGCCGCCCTGTTCACCGTGCCGTCAGACTTCATGGCATCCTTTCCTACATTCCTGGTATCAGGCACCTGCTTGGCTAATACAATTATTTTTAAACCCTTCATGTTTAATATATATTTTTCTGTTTAATCGGGGGACAAAGATAATAAAATATCTATTTCAGGAAGGTATTACAAATTTTATATTCGAAGAATATGCCGGGTTTCAGTGTTGAAAAACAAAAATACCGCAAGAAATGCTAACATATAACCCTGATCGTAATTAACTTTATATCTGATATTTAAAGCTGCCGGATCCGGTTAGGCTATTTTTCCCCCTTGCGGTATTTTCTATTTAAACAGAATGTAATGTCTGATTAAAAAAATCCGTTCGAAAAATGATCAGGCTTGTGCTGTTGGGCCTCCAAACGCCATAGGCACAGGAGGTCCGGCTGATCCTTCAGTATACTTGATAACACCATGAACAGCTTCATATTTTGAAATGTTATCCTTTAGCGCATTTAAAAGTCTTTTCGAATGTTCTGGTGTCAGAATTATTCTTGATTTAACCTGAGCTTTGGGAACACCCGGCATAATCCTCACAAAGTCAATAATAAACTCTGCAGAGGAATGTGTAATGATGGCCAGGTTTGAATATATACCCTGGGCTGTTTCCTCATTTAATTCGATACTGATCTGACCAGGTTTTTGTTTGTCGTTTTCCATTGAACAGTATTTTGATGATTAATGTTCTTCAGCTTCTTCGACAGGCTCCTGCATCCCCGGCCCTATAAGAGAGTCATATTCATCACGGGAACCCACAACCATTTCCTGGTAGGTTCTGAGGCCGGTGCCTGCAGGTATAAGATGACCAACAATGACATTTTCCTTTAGTCCTTCCAGCATATCAACTTTTCCTAAAATTGCAGCCTCATTGAGGACTTTTGTAGTTTCCTGGAAGGAAGCAGCAGAGAAGAAACTCTGTGTCTGCAACGCTGCTCTTGTAATACCCTGCAGTATCTGGTTGGAGGTGGCAGGTATAGCATCGCGTGCATCCACAAGCTTCATGTCTTTACGCTTTAATATTGAATTTTCATCTCTCAGTTTTCTGGCTGTAATAATCTGACCTGCATGAAGTGTCTGACTGTCACCGGGAACGATAACAACCTTCTTGCCATAGATCCAGTCATTCTCATCCATAAACTCCCATTTGTCAACAATCTGTCTCTCAAGGAATTTCGTATCTCCAGGGTCAATAATTTCGACTTTACGCATCATTTGCCTTACGATGATCTCAAAATGTTTGTCATTGATTTTCACACCCTGCAGCCGGTATACCTCCTGGACTTCATTCACAATATATTCCTGAACCTGGGTCGGTCCTTTAATTGCCAGTATGTCAGATGGCGTAATGGCACCATCAGATAAGGGAGTGCCTGCCCTGACAAAATCGTTTTCCTGAACAAGTATCTGCCTTGAGAGCGGAACCAGATACTTCTTAACCTGCCCTGTTCTGGAGGTCACAACAATCTCCCTGTTTCCCCTTTTAACCTTACCAAAGGATACTTCACCGTCAATCTCAGACACTACAGAAGGATTAGACGGATTCCTTGCCTCAAACAATTCGGTAACTCTGGGCAACCCACCGGTTATATCGCCCGATTTTCCAACAGCTCTGGGAATCTTAACCAGAATATCGCCCGCTTTAATTTTATCCTTATCATTAACAGCTATGTGAGCACTTACCGGAAGGTTATACGACTTTATCTCTTCTCCCTTTGCATCCAGTATTCTGATCATTGGGTTCTTGGATTTATCCCTTGTTTCAATAATAACCTTTTCGCGATAGCCCGTCTGTTCATCAGATTCTTCATGGAAGGTAATGCCGTCTATTACATAATCGAAGGCTACGGTTCCATCAACCTCAGAAATGATCACTGCATTGTAAGGATCCCATTCGCATATCAGATCATTCTTCTTTACCTCTGCATCAGGTTTAATATACAATTTTGAACTATAGGGTATATTGTGCGATGATAGGGTTATACCTGTATTTTTATCAATAATACGCAATTCAGCCAGGCGGCCGATTACGATATCTATCTTTTCACCTGTTTCAGGATCAACTTTTGCTACCGTTCTTAATTCCTCAATTAATGCAACACCATCGTATTTGGCAACAATCTTCGACTCAGAAGTAATATTGGAGGCTGTCCCTCCCACGTGGAAAGTACGCAGTGTAAGCTGTGTGCCGGGTTCACCGATTGACTGGGCAGCAATGACGCCAGCGGCTTCTCCGATCTGCACCATTTTACCTGTCGAAAGATTTCTGCCATAGCATTTGGCACACACTCCTTTCTTGGATTCACAGGTGAGTACCGAGCGTATTTCAATCTGCTCAATTGGGGAATCTTCAATGACATCTGATATCTCCTCCGTAATTTCCTCACCGGCAGATACTATCAGCTCACCTGTAAGGGGATGAAAAATATCATGCACTGTAGTTCTTCCAAGAATTCTTTCGTATAGCGTTTCTACCACTTCCTCATTTTTCTTGATCGCAGTTGCAAGCAAACCTCTTAAAGTGCCGCAGTCATTCTCTGTGATGATCACATCCTGGGAAACGTCAACAAGTCTTCTGGTAAGGTAACCGGCATCAGCAGTCTTCAGTGCAGTATCCGCAAGACCTTTCCTGGCACCGTGTGTCGAAATAAAATATTCGAGTACAGACAGCCCCTCCTTAAAGTTTGAAAGAATAGGGTTTTCAATGATCTCTGATCCAACGGAGCCGGATTTCTGTGGTTTGGCCATAAGCCCCCTCATACCGGAAAGCTGACGTATCTGCTCTTTGGACCCCCTGGCACCTGAATCAAGCATCATATAAACTGAATTGAATCCCTTGTTATCAGATGACAACTGCTTTAACAGGGTAGTGGTGATCTTGGCATTGGTATGTGTCCAGATATCAATAATCTGATTATATCTTTCATTATTTGTGATAAATCCCGCATTATAATTTGCATATACTTCATCAACCTGTTCATAACCCTCATTAACAAACTTTTCCTTTTCCAGTGGTATGATCACATCATCGAGATTGAACGAAAGCCCGCCGCGGAATGCCATTTCAAAACCCAGATCTTTAATGTCATCAAGGAATTGAGCAGTGCGCGCAGTGCCTGATTTGCTCAACACCCTGCTGATAATATCCCTGAGGGATTTTTTTGTTAACAGTTCATTGATAAACCTAAGCTCACGAGGTACCTTCTCGTTAAATATTATACGGCCGACAGTGGTTTCTATAATCTGATATTTCAGTTCTCCTTCAGTCACCAGAGGAATGCTAACTTTCACAACAGCATGCAATTCCACCCTCTTCTCATTGTAGGCAATTATTGCCTCTTCGGCGGAATAAAACACCAGACCTTCTCCTTTAACAGGACTTTCCGGTGTGCCCTTTTTGGCTTTTGTAATATAGTAAAGACCCAGAACCATATCCTGGGAAGGCACTGCTATTGGAGCACCATTAGCAGGGTTAAGGATATTATGAGATGCCAGCATCAATATCTGGGCTTCAAGTATGGCTGCATTACCAAGAGGCAAATGAACAGCCATCTGGTCACCGTCAAAGTCAGCATTGAATGCTGTACAAACAAGAGGATGAAGCTGAATTGCTTTACCCTCAATCAGCTTGGGCTGGAAAGCCTGAATGCCAAGTCTGTGCAGGGTGGGTGCACGGTTAAGCAACACCGGGTGACCCTTTAAAACATTTTCCAGTATATCCCATACCACCGGGTCTTTCCGGTCAACTATTTTCTTGGCAGATTTAACCGTCTTAACTATACCTCTTTCAATTAATTTCCTGATTACAAATGGTTTATAAAGTTCAGCCGCCATATCTTTCGGTAAGCCGCATTCGTGCAGCTTGAGTTCAGGACCGACAACGATCACTGAGCGCGCACTGTAATCAACCCTCTTACCCAGCAGATTCTGACGAAATCTCCCCTGTTTGCCTTTGAGACTGTCTGATAATGATTTTAAAGGCCTGTTTGCATCAGTTTTAACGGCATTTGCCTTTCGCGAATTGTCAAACAATGAATCCACAGATTCCTGAAGCATGCGTTTTTCATTTCTGAGAATTACTTCAGGAGCTTTGATCTCAATAAGTCTCTTTAACCTGTTATTTCTTATTATCACCCTCCTGTAAAGATCATTCAGATCTGAAGTGGCAAAACGCCCGCCATCGAGAGGCACCAGTGGCCGCAGTTCAGGTGGAATTACAGGAACTACCTTTACAATCATCCATTCCGGGCGGTTAACTCCTTTCGACTCCCTGAATGCTTCAACCACCTGAAGCCTCTTAAGCGCTTCATTTTTTCTTTGCTGAGAAGTTTCTGTGTTCGCCTTATGACGTAAATCATAACTCAATGTATCCAGATCCAGTCTTCTTAACAAGTCGTACAAACCCTCAGCTCCCATACCGGCAACAAACTTGTCAGGATGATCATCATCAAGATGCTGATTCTCTTTTGGAAGAGAATCAAGAATATCCAGGTATTCTTCCTCAGTCAGAAAATCAAGGTAATTAACTCCGTCGGCCAGCTTTATGCCGGGATTAATGACTACGTATCTTTCGTAGTAAATAATAGCATCGAGTTTCTTTGTTGGTAAACCTAACAAATAACCGATTTTGTTCGGGAGGGTCTTAAAATACCAGATATGCGCTACCGGTACAACCAGGGAAATATGTCCCATTCTTTCCCTTCTCACTTTTTTCTCTGTTACTTCAACACCACACCGGTCGCATACTATACCCTTATATCTTATTCTTTTGTATTTCCCGCAATGACATTCATAATCTTTGACAGGCCCAAAAATCCTTTCACAAAAAAGCCCATCCCGCTCAGGTTTATATGTGCGATAATTTATTGTCTCAGGTTTTAGCACTTCACCGCTTGACCTTTCCAGTATCTCCTCAGGAGAAGCGAGGCCAATGGAAATTTTGGTGAAACTGGCTTTATCCTTTATATTCTTTCTGAATGACATATAATGTTAATTAAATGATTACGAAACAATTACATTAAACAATACCTTCAATATGAAGGGGTTAGAGAATTATACCAGGTTAACACTTAAACCAAGCCCTCTTAATTCATGCAACAGCACATTCAGTGATTCAGGGATGCCGGGATTTGGCATTGGCTCACCTTTAACAATTGACTCATATGCTTTTGCCCGTCCCACAACATCATCTGATTTTACGGTAAGAACTTCCTGGAGAATATTTGCTGCTCCGAAAGCTTCGAGAGCCCATACTTCCATTTCACCGAATCTCTGTCCTCCAAACTGAGCCTTACCGCCCAGCGGCTGCTGGGTGATAAGGGAATAAGGCCCTATAGACCTGGCATGCATTTTATCCTCCACCATATGACCCAGCTTAAGCATATAAATCATACCTACTGTGGCAGGCTGATCAAATTTATCACCGGTTAATCCATCAAAAAGATAGGTTTTCCCGTATCTTGGCAAACCGGCTTTATCTGTATAATCTGTAATAAGATCTATCTTTGCTCCATCAAAAATAGGAGAAGAAAACCGTAATCCCAGTTTATGCCCTGCCCATCCAAGAACGGTTTCATAAATCTGACCCAGGTTCATACGTGAAGGCACACCAAGAGGGTTCAGCACAATGTCAACAGGGGTGCCATCCTCAAGGAAAGGCATGTCCTCCTGCCGGATTATTTTGGCAACAATACCTTTATTACCATGCCGCCCTGCCATTTTGTCGCCAACGGTGACTTTCCTCTTCTTGGCAATAAAAACCTTGGCAAGCCTTATTATTCCGGTTGGCAGTTCATCTCCTATAGTGACATTATATTTCTTCCGCTTATAAATACCATCAATTTCCTTAAACTTAATCATAAAATTATGAAGCAGATCCCTGATAATATCATTCTTCTCCTTGTCGGTTGTCCACTTACCAGGATTAATATTCATAAAATCAAGTTCCTGTAAAATTTTTTGTGTAAACTTTACGCCTTTGGATATCACTTCTTTACCAAAATAGTCTTTAACGCCCTGGGAAGTTTTGCCATTTACAAGGATGAAGAGCTTATCTACCAGTTTATTCCTCAGATCTTCCACATTATGTCTGAATTCATCTTCAATCTTGTCAATGATAGGCTTAATACCGAATTTAGATTTACGGTCTTTTATGGATCTTGAAAACAGCTTTTTATCTATAACAGTACCATACAGTGACGGCCCTGCTTTAAGGGAAGCATCTTTAACATCACCGGCCTTATCACCAAAAATGGCTCTCAGTAATTTTTCTTCCGGAGAGGGATCGGATTCTCCTTTTGGAGTAATTTTACCAATAAGGATATCACCGGGTTTCACTTCAGCACCTATACGTATTAGTCCGTTCTCATCAAGATCCTTGGTGGCCTCTTCACTTACATTCGGGATGTCAGCAGTTAACTCTTCGAGTCCGCGCTTGGTATCCCGTACCTCAAGAAGATATTCGTCGATATGTATGGAGGTGAAAACATCGTCACGTACAAGGCGGTCGGAAACAACTATTGCATCCTCAAAATTATATCCTTTCCAGGGCATAAATGCCACCATCAGGTTTCTTCCAAGAGCCAGCTCACCAGTCTTTGTGCCATAACCATCAGTAAGGATCTGTCCTTTTTTTACTTTCTGACCTTTTACAACAATCGGGTTAAGGTTAATGCAGGTATTCTGGTTTGTTTTGCGATACTTTGGCAATTTATACCGCTTTACTTCCTCATCAAAGCTAATAAACTTCTCATCTTCGGAACGCTTGTAACTGATAATAATTTCATTGGCATCAACAGATTCCACGATGCCATCACCTTCAGCACTTATTTGCAATCTGGAATCTCTCACCAGGTCTGATTCTATTCCTGTTCCTACAATAGGGGCCTCAGGATCCATAAGGGGCACTGCCTGCCTCATCATATTTGACCCCATAAGTGCCCGGTTGGCATCATCATGTTCAAGGAAAGGGATCAGGGATGCAGCGATGGATGCAATCTGGTTGGGAGCAACATCCATTAACTGCACATTTTCTTTCTCTGCGAGAGGAAAGTCACCATTAAACCGGGCCTTCACCCGTGGATTAACAAAGAACCCTTCCTCATCAATTATGGCATTTGCCTGTGCAATAATCCGTTCTTCCTCTTCCTCTGCACTCAAATAAATAACTCCATCAGTATCAAGATTAACTTTGGAGTCAGAAACCTTGCGATAAGGGGTTTCAATAAATCCAAGTTCATTGATCTTTGCATAAACACAGAGGGAAGAGATAAGCCCGATATTGGGTCCTTCCGGAGTTTCAATAGGACAAAGACGGCCGTAGTGTGTATAATGTACATCCCTTACTTCGAAACCCGCTCTTTCCCTGGAAAGACCGCCCGGACCCAGTGCAGACATCCGGCGTTTATGAGTCATTTCAGCAAGCGGATTTGTCTGATCCATAAACTGGGAAAGCTGGTTTGTACCGAAAAATGAGTTAATTACAGAAGATAAGGTTTTTGAATTAATCAAATCAATAGGTGTAAATACTTCATTATCACGCACATTCATTCTTTCACGAATTGTACGTGACATTCGTGCCAGCCCCACACTGAATTGATTCATTAATTGTTCACCTACTGTACGGACTCTCCTGTTACTTAGGTGATCTATATCATCAACATCACTCTTTGAATTAATGAGTTCAATAAGATACTGAATGATTGCGATAATATCTTCTCTGGTAAGTATCTTAGTGTCGGAACTAATCTGAAGATTTAATTTTTTATTAAGTCTGTATCTGCCAACTTCACCGAGATCATATCTTTTATCTGAGAAGAACAGCTTATCAATAACATCTCTTGCTGTAGCTTCATCAGGTGGTTCAGCATTTCTGAGCTGACGATAGATATGCATTACAGCTTCCTTTTCAGAGTTACAGGGATCTTTCTGCAGTGTATTATATATTATGGCATAATCAGAGATATTGGCTCCCTCTTTATGGATGAGGATGGCTTTTGCTCCCGAATCGACAATGATATCAATATGTTCATTTTCGAGGACGGTTTCACGGTCAATGATCACTTCATTACGTTCAATAGACACTACTTCCCCTGTATCTTCATCCACAAAATCTTCCACCCATGTTTTCAACACTCTGGCTGCAAGCTTACGTCCCACTAATTTTTTTAGTCCTGCTTTTGATACCTTCACTTCATCGGCAAGGCCAAATATCTCAAGGATATCCTTATCGCTTTCAAATCCGATAGCTCTGAGAAGCGTTGTAACGGGCAATTTCTTCTTACGGTCGATATATGCATACATGACACTGTTAATGTCAGTGGCAAATTCGATCCACGATCCTTTAAAAGGGATGATCCGGGCAGAATAGAGTTTTGTGCCGTTGGCATGAAGACTTTGTCCGAAAAATACACCTGGTGAGCGATGCAGCTGTGAAACCACAACCCTTTCAGCACCATTGATAATAAACACCCCCCTGTCGGTCATATAGGGAACAGTTCCCAGGTAAACATCCTGAATGACTGTATCAAAATCCTCATGTTCAGGATCAGTACAGTACAATTTTAATTTTGCCTTAAGAGGAACGCTATAGGTAAGGCCCCGCTCAATGCATTCGTCAATGGAATATCTGGGCGGATCGATAAAATAATCAACAAATTCCAGCACAAAATTATTCCGGGCATCAGAGATAGGAAAGTTTTCCTGGAATACTTTGTAAAGGCCTTCTTTTTTTCTGTTTTCCGGAGTAGTTTCCAATTGAAAAAATTCACGGAATGATTTCAGCTGAACTTCAAGAAAATCGGGGTATTCAAATTGATTTTCAATTGAAGCGAAACTGATTCTGGTAACTTCGTTTGCGATTGACATGTATTGAATGAAATTATTTATTGAACTTAACCTTATAAAAACAGCAAAAAGGCTTAGGTTCCCGAACGTATCGGGATCCTAAACCTGAGTTTCGGGTATGAGATCTGCGTTATTTAAGTTCAACTTCTGCTCCGGCTTCTTCTAATTGAGTTTTAAGAGATTCAGCTTCATCTTTGGATACACCTTCCTTAATAGGAGCAGGTGCAGCATCAACGACTGCCTTTGCCTCTTTAAGTCCGAGGCCTGTCAGATCCTTAACGAGTTTAACAATTTGAAGTTTAGCTCCACCGGGAGATTTGAGAACAACATCGAAGGTGGACTTTTCTTCAGCAGCAGCAGCGTCTCCTGCCACAGCGGGTCCTGCAACAGCTACAGCTGCAGCAGCGGGTTCAATACCATATTTATCTTTCAGAACAGTCAGTAATTCGCTTACTTCCTTAACAGTCAATGTTACTAACTGGTCTGCAATTGCATTAATGTCAGCCATTTTATTACTTTTTTAAATGTTTAATACTAATCTTTCTCAGATATTGTTTTTAATGCTCCTGCCAGGTTGCTTCCAGGTGACGACAGAGCTGAAAGCAGATTTCTGACTGGCGACTGAAGCAGTGAGAGCAAGTCTCCGAGTAACTCTTCCTTAGATTTGATACTTGCGAGAGCTTCAAGCTGGTTATCCCCTATGTAAAAAGATTCCTCCACATATGCTGCTTTGATGACCGGTTTTTCATGTGTTCTACGAAAATCCTTTATCAACTTCGCCGGAATACTTCCGGCTTCACAGAACATTATGGATGTTGATTCTTTTAAAACATCATATAAAGGTGAAAAATCCTGCTCTAACTTCTCAAGTGCCTTTCTAAGGAGTTTATTCTTAACGACAAGCAATCCTATTTCTTTCTCAAAACATACCCTTCTTAACTTTGATGTATCTTCAGCATTAAGTCCGGATATATCCGTAAGATAAAAATGCTTTGAGTTCGAAACTTTATGGTAAAGGTCGTTAATTATTGTATCCTTTTCTTCTCTTCTCATAATTTAGAGATCTTTGTACTGTTTTTGATTATTCTTCGACAGCTTTAGTGTCGATTTTGATACCTGGGCTCATAGTACTTGACATATATATACTTTTTATATATGTACCTTTTGCAGCTGCCGGTTTAAGCTTAATAACGGTTGAAATAAATTCACGTGCATTATCTGCTATTTGCTGAGGATTAAAAGAAGCCTTTCCAATGGAAGAATGAATTATTCCGAATTTATCTACTTTAAAATCGATTTTACCCATTTTAACATCCTGAACGGCTTTTCCAATATCCATGGTAACAGTACCACTTTTTGGATTTGGCATTAATCCCCTGGGACCAAGAATTTTGCCCAGCTTACCGACTTTCCCCATAACAGATGGCATGGTGATGATTACATCAACATCTGTCCATCCCTTTTCAATCTTCTCGATATATTCATCAAGTCCCACAAAATCGGCACCTGCTGTCTTTGCTTCTTCCTCCTTATCAGGGGTACAGAGCGCCAAAACCTTAACCTTCTTACCAGTACCGTGAGGAAGTGTAACCACACCACGAACCATCTGATTGGCTTTTCTCGGGTCAACACCTAAGCGGACATCAAGATCAACCGACGCGTCGAATTTGGTTTTTGAAATCTCTTTCACCAATGTTGACGCTTCAGACATCGTATGGAGTTTACCTTCTTCAATCTTCTCTAAAGCTATCTTCCTGTTTTTTGTCAGTCTGGTCATTTTACATGTTTGTTAATTGTTAAACGGAAAATCACCTTTAACGGTAATTCCCATGCTCCTTGCGGTTCCGGCAACCATTTTCATTGCAGATTCAATGGTAAATGAATTCAGGTCCGGCATTTTGCTTTCAGCGATCTGCCTTACCTGATCCCAGGAAACAGATGAAATCTTTTCCCGGTTAGGTTCCTTAGACCCTTTCTTGTTTTTTGTCACTTCCAGCAATTGAACTGCAACAGGCGGAGTCTTAACAACAAAATCAAACGATTTATCAAAATAAACCGTAATGATTACAGGCAGCAATTTCCCTGCCTGATCCTGTGTCCTGGCATTGAACTGTTTACAAAAATCCATGATGTTCACCCCTTTAGACCCCAATGCGGGCCCTACAGGTGGTGACGGGTTTGCTGCACCCCCACGGATCTGTAATTTGATCATGCCATCTACTGCTTTTGCCATTTTTAAGATTTGTTTTTAAGATTACCGGTTTTTCAATCCTTTAAAACATTTGTACAGGAAGCATTCTGAAAAGATATACATAATGTCCGGGATTGAAATATTTTTAATTAATTTCTTTTTCTACTTGCATAAAACTTAACTCAAGAGGTGTTTTGCGTCCAAATATTTTAACCATTACTTTCAGTTTCTTTTTCTCCTCATTTACCTCTTCTATAACCCCTGTAAAACTGTTAAAC
>CAYVTV010000069.1:11956-17272 GCA_964454295.1 uncultured Bacteroidaceae bacterium | reverse complement strand
TTTATTTTTGTGTTCACGCTAAATCAAAAACTATTATAAGTAGCAACTTGAATTAGTTAGATGAATTTAAATTTTGCAAAAGTATTAAACATTGCTCAATTTTCTCTGGCAATAAAGAGAGAATTTTTTGACCATCAATTTATTTTTAACTTTGCGTGCTTTTCGGTATAAACGGTAGTTGGTTAAATTTTGTTAAACATAAAGGAGTAAAGGGATAAGGGAATGCAGGGCGTGAAAAAGGGACGCAAAGGCGCAAAGGGATAAGGGAATGCAGGGCGTGAAAAAGGGACGCAAAGGCGCAAAGGCGCAAAGGGATAAGGGAATGCAGGACGTGAAAATTGGACGCAAAGGCGCAAAGGCGCAAAGGGATAAGGGAATGCAGGGCGTGAACAAGGGACATTAAAGTCTGAAACAAGGTGTTGATTATTAATAAAATGCGGAATATAAGAACAATAATTTGTTAAATATTTATAATACGCTGATAATGAGTATTTTGTTATTTGATTTAAATATTAGCTATATTATTAGTGATCAGCACATTGCGCCTTTGCGCCTTTGCGTTTTTTTTAATTTAACGAACTATTGTAAGAATAGATTACTATAATTTTTATTATTAGCATTTATAAAAATATTACGAACTATAATAAAAGAATAAGTAATAGAATATGGTAAGAATTAACGAACACTACCTGAAACTTCAGGCGGGTTATCTCTTCCCGGAAATTGGAAGAAGGGTGAACCGATATATTGCAGCGAACCCGGGCAAAAAAGTGATTAAAATGGGCATTGGCGATGTAACGCGCCCGCTTGTGCCGGCTGTGGTAAAAGCGTTTCACGAGGGAGTGGACGAAATGGCTGAAGCCGGAACATTTAAAGGCTATGGACCTGAACAGGGATATGAATTCCTGCGTGAAGTTATCGCAAAAAATGATTATCAGGACAAAGGGATAGACATTTCAGCAGATGATATTTTTATTTCCGACGGTTCGAAATGCGATACCGGCAACATCCAGGAAATTTTCGGGCATAATAATAAAATCGCCATTTGTGACCCGGTGTATCCGGTATATGCCGACACCACCGTGATGGCGGGAAAAACAGGCAGGTATAACTCAGGACACTATGAAGGGATTATTTACCTGCCCTGTACCAAAGAAAATAATTTTATTCCGGAATTGCCGGCAGAAACACCCGATCTGATCTTCCTGTGTTATCCAAACAATCCGACGGGTGCTGTGGCTTCGAAGGAAGAGTTGAAAAAATGGGTGGATTACGCGGCAAAAAACAAAAGCATCATTTTGTACGATGCAGCCTATGAAGCATTTATCACCGAAAATGATATTCCCCATTCGATTTATGAAGTTGAAGGCGCCAGGGAGGTAGCCATCGAATTTCGCAGTTTTTCAAAAACTGCCGGGTTCACAGGAGCAAGATGTGCTTTTACTGTAATTCCTGAAGAATTGAAAGCTTACGATCAGGAAGGTAAAGTCCTCTCAGTGAAACCTCTTTGGAACCGCCGGCACACGACCAAGTTTAACGGTGTTTCCTACCCGGTCCAAAAAGCGGCTGCGGCGGTTTATTCCGAAGAAGGCAAAAAAGAAGTGACGGAGGTGATTGCCTATTACATGGAGAATGCACGGATCATGAAAGAAAGTCTCTCCGGGGCAGGTTACGAAGTTTTTGGGGGCGTAAATGCACCCTATATATGGGCAAGAACCATGAACGGGATGAGTTCATGGGACTTTTTCGATAAATTGCTGAATGAAGCCAATGTAGTGGGAACTCCCGGTTCAGGTTTCGGTCCTGCAGGTGAAGGATACTTCCGTTTTTCAGCGTTTGCAGGCCGGGAAGATACCATCGAGGCCATGGAGCGGATTAAGAAGTTGAAATAGAAAGTACAAAGGTGCTGGCGAAGAATTTGGCATATAAAAATACCTGTTGTATATTTGTTTCCGCTAACTAATATTCCAAACTAACTCTAAATTCTGCTAATCTGTCAGATCACCTTAAACATACTGAAAAGGATTTGATCATCGCTCTAAAAAAAAGCGATGCGGATGCATTTGACAAGATCTTTCAGATCTACGGGAAGCGATTATATCATTTTTCCCTGGGTTACCTGAAATCAAAACAGGAGGCTGAAGAAATTGTACAGGATGTTTTTCTGAAAATCTGGAATAACCGTAAAAATATCAATCCTGAGCTTTCGTTCAAAGCTTACCTCTTTAAAATAGCATACAGGCAGATTGCTGAGATATTCCGGAAAATCAGTCGCAATAAGGCATACCTTCATGAAATTTTAGAAGAATCTATCCCTTTTAATGATGAACTGAACGAAAAGACCAATTATCAATCTTTACTGGAATTAGTAGAGAACGTGGTTGAGAAATTACCTACCCGGCAGCAAGAAGTTTTTACCTTTCATAAATCAGAGGGATTAACGGTAGCTGAGACTGCGGAAAAGCTTGGAATAGCAGTTAAGACTGCCGAACATCATTTAACTGCCGCTATGAAAAGCATAAAGTCAGCATTGGAGAAGGAAAACCTGAGGGGGATGTTGTTTTTTTATCTCTATGTCGGCAGTGATGGTAAATGCTGCTAACTTTAACATGATGAAAACTTTGTATATTTGCTTTATGAAACTTGATGCCAATAAAATAGAAGCTATTAAAAGATATTTTGAAACAAGACCAGTTTTGAAAGCTTATTTATTTGGCTCATATGTTCGAAACGATGCTGATTATCAAAGTGACATTGACATTCTCGTTGATCTTGACTATTCACAACGGATAGGCTTGCAATTCATTCAAATGAAAAATGATCTTGAGAAACTTTTAAATTCCAAAGTCGATTTAGTATCCTCAAATGGATTATCAAAGTATATTAAACCAATAGTGGATAAAGAAAAGCAACTAATATATGCGAGGTAAACCGGGAGACAAGGTTCGGCTTAAGCACATCTTTGATGCGATTCTTGAAATAGAATCATATATAGTAAATAAGAACTTTTCCGACTTCATGGAGAATTCAATGATGAGGTTTGCCTGTATTAAACAAATGGAGATTATCGGTGAAGCCAGCAATCACATTTCAGACGATACAAAATCCAATTTTTCAACAGTTGAATGGTCACAAATTGTTGGAATGAGAAATGTTTTTGTGCACGAATACTTTGGAGTTGATTTAAAACTCGTTTGGGAAATTATTATAAATGATATTCCTGAGTTGAAAGTAAAAATCAAGGAAATCCTTGATAAAATAAAATAATACCACTAGTGTATCCGATATGACAAACAAAGAATATATATTGAGTACAATTAAATCCAAAAAGGCAGAGATTTACCGTTTTGGGATAAGGGATATCGGATTATTTGGATCCTATGCAAGAGATGAGCAATCTAAAAACAGTGATATTGATATTTTAATTGATTTTGAACCTGACCAGGAGAATTTTGATAATTATATGGCTGTGTATGATTTTATAGAGAGGTTATTTAAAGATCAGCGTGTTGAGATAGTGACAAAAAATGAACTTAGTCCATATATTGGCCCAAAGATATTAGATGAAGTAAAATATGTCTAAGAATCCTATTGAATATTTGAAGCATATTCGGTACAGGTTTCGGCAATATCTCCTTTTTTCAATTTTACCATAATAATTTGACATGAGTTCGATATAATTTATTTTCAGTTTTATTGAGGATTAATTTATCCTTATTGTATTTTATTCTGATTTTAACTTAAACTGAATTAAATAGCCCTTTCAGGGCAAAATACTATATCACTTCATATAAGTTGGTAGATATGAATCATAGAGAATTAATAAAAAATACATTTTATACTGAACTCACATTAATTTACCTCAGATTCATCACTCCTGCCAGAATATAAAATCCTTTACAAAAAAAATTCACCTTCAACTAAGGGGTTTTTATAATCTAACCCTATATATTAATAAGGAATCATAAATACTTTGTGTGACTTTACGCTTGCGCTGAAGCTTTAGCGTAGGCGCAGTGAAATCCTTCGTGAACTTTGTGGTAAAAAATTTTGCAAATCAATTTTTTCTCAAAGGACCACTACGTAAACACTAAGTAAACACGAAGATACAAGAAAGATCATTAATATAAGTTGGTAAAATCGTTGTATGTCTATTAGTATTGAAACATTAAAACGCTATTTTTCAGGCAGTTATTCGCGAAAAGATTTTCTCCTGATAAGTGAGAAGCTGAAAAATGCTGAGCAGGACAAGGAGCTAAGAGAACTCATGAAAGCTCACTGGGAAGAATTCAGTGCAGGAACAATGCCTGAAGAAAATATTGATAATATTCTGCACAGGTTGCATCATAGCATTCATCTTGAGGAGAACAGGGAAAGTCGCAGGGTAGACTGGTGGAAAGTATTCCAGCGGGTGGCAGCCATTATTATTTTCCCGCTTGTATTATCATTTATAGGTTATCTGGTCTGGCAATCGGGTGATAGAATACTCAAAACCGGGTATGCAGAGATTCAGTGTCCGATGGGGGTAAGGACAAAATTTCGGCTTCCTGACGGAACCACCGGCTTTTTAAACAGCGGGTCTTCTTTGCATTATCCTGTTGCTTTCAATAAGTCACGGCAGGTAAAACTTGCCGGAGAAGGATTTTTTGATGTCGTTAAGGATGAAAAGCGCCCGTTCATTGTGAAAACGAAGGGTATGAATATTCATGTATGGGGCACTTCGTTTAATGTGACAGCGTATCCTGATGAAATTCTTGAAGAAGTGGTACTTCAGTCCGGAAGTGTATTTATAACCGGCAGAGCCGGAAACAGGATTGCAGAACTTTCACCTGACCAGATGCTTTCTTTGGATTCACAGACAGGCAGGGGGGTAAAAAGTTATGTGATTGCATCACAATATTCTACATGGAAAGAGGGAAAACTGGTTTTCCGGAATGAAGATATGAGGCAGGTTGCAAGGCGTCTCAGCCGCTGGTACAATGCTGAAGTTATCATTGATGATCCTCAGCTTTATCCCTATACATTTTACGCTACCTTTCAGGATGAACAGCTTGATGAGGTATTGAAGCTCCTGGCATTGACAACGCCTATTAAGTATGAAGAAGTCAAGAGGGAATTATCGCAGGACGGACTTTATTCAAAGCGAAAAATAAGAATAAAAACAGACCCGAAAAGGATCAATAAATTTAAATAAAAACAGGAAAGTGTTTGCGGCACTTTCCTGTCATTAAGCAGCTTCTAATCCAATAAATTGTTTAACTACTTAACATTTCAAAAGTATGAAAAAAAAATGGGTTTTATGCACTAGGCCTTCTC
>CAYVTV010000069.1:0-11946 GCA_964454295.1 uncultured Bacteroidaceae bacterium | reverse complement strand
TAACTAAACTATGGAAAATCATGCGGGCAAGTGTTTTTTTGTTAATTGTTCTGGCGGCCCAGATCTGGGCAGCCGAAAGCTACTCTCAGGCTACCCGCCTCTCTCTTCAGATGAATGATGTCAGATTGTTTGATGTCCTTGGAGAGATTGAGGCGCAGACTGAGTTTTACTTCCTTCTCAATCAGAAACTGGTGGATGTGGAAAGAAAGGTGACTATTGATGTAAATCAGCAGAAGATTGAGGATATTCTTACACAACTTTTTGCCGGAACGAATGTGAACTATTTGGTAATGAACAGGCAGATTGTGCTGACGACGGCAACACCGGAGAATTTAGGGTTGCTGAAACAACCGGGAACAAGGGAGATCACCGGAACTGTGACAGATAGTGACGGGCAGCCTTTGGTGGGAGTTTCAGTTGTGGTTAAGGGGACGACTATTGGGACGATTTCTGATATTAACGGAAAATTTAGTTTATCAATACCTCAGGATGCTGAAATACTTATTTTTTCTTTTGTGGGGATGAGGACACAGGAGGTGGGTATTACAGACTTAACTATGGTTAATGTAATGCTGGAACAGGAAGTGATTGGTATTGAAGAGGTGGTGGCTATCGGGTATGGAACACAATCAAAGAGATTTATTACAGGTTCAATATCTTACATTGATATGCAAAATACAGAAAACTTACCTAATACTCATATAGGACAAGCTATGCGAGGAAGGGTTGCTGGAGTTCAAATTATTGATCCAGGAAGACCGGGTCAACCAGGATCAATACTTATCAGAGGTCCCAGATCACTAAGTGCAGAGAACGCACCATTAATTATTCTCGATAATATTTATTTTAACGGAAGTCTCAGTGAGATTAATCCCAGTGATATTGAATCACTTGCGATTCTAAAAGACGCCAGCGCTGCTGCTGTATATGGGTCTCGTGCTGCAAATGGAGTCATATTGATTACAAGTAAAAAAGGAAAAACTGAAAAACCAATGATTAATGTAAATAGTTCTTATGGCATTTCTAATTGGGCACAACAATTAAAACTATTATCAGCTGAAAGATATTTAGAGAGGCACAGGGAGGCAAGAAGACAATTAGGTATTGTATTTGATCCAGATAATTTAGAGACTTATTTAACTTTAACTGAAGCTCAAAACTACAGAGACGGGGAATATATTAATCCTTATGATATGGGCACCCAGCAAGGGCAGATTTTCTTAACAGATATAAGCTTATCGGGAAGAACAAACTTTACAAATTATTATTTATCTACAGCTGTTACTAATGAAAAAGGACTCATATACAATGATAATTTTAAGAGAATATCCTTAAGAGCTAATATTGAAAACAAAATTACAGACTGGCTAACTATTGGAACAAACACGATGTTTTCTGAGAACGATAATTCGGGGGTTATTCCCACGTGGTCTTCAATTACATGGAAAAGTCCATTTGGAACTTATTATTATGATGATGGTACCCCAACACAATATATAGTTCCTGAGGACGCTGCAGTTTCAGGAAATCCACTATATAATCCTTATTATCGAGATAATTTATATATAAAAGATAATTTATTTGCCAGTTTTTATTCAATATTCGAGATACCACAGATTAAAGGATTAACATTCAGAACAAATTATTCACACAATAAAAGATGGATACGGGATTATAATGTAACAAGACAAGATCCGCGTCTTAGTTCAAATACAACAACAGCTTCAAAACGAAATTGGCAAGCAAATGACTGGGTGGTAGAAAATATTCTTAACTATTTTTTTCGATTAGGTAATGTCCATTTTTTTGATATTACATTAATGTATGGAGCAAATGAGAATAATTCAGAAAGCACAACATCTGATGCTTCTCAATTAACATCAGATATTTTTGGTTGGAACAATTTAAATATTGGTGAAAATCTAATTACTAATTCAAATGCTCAAAAAGTAACTGGCATATCCTCTATGGCTCGTTTGAATTATCGACTCAAAAATAAATATCTTTTAACTTTAACAGGAAGGAGAGATGGTTGTTCTGTGTTTGCGAAGGAAAACAAATATGGAGTATTTCCTTCTGCGGCAATTTCCTGGATTGCTTCTGATGAGGATTTTTTAAGAAATATTAGTTATTTAGATTTTTTAAAACTTCGTGTTTCATATGGAGCAGTTGGGAATCAGGCCATTAATCCATATCAATCTTTAAGTCTGGCAACTACAACCAGATATGTTTTTGGTGATGGTAGTCCTTCATATTTAGGTATTTTACCAGAAAGTATGGGTAATGAAAACTTAAAATGGGAAACGACTTATACAACTAATTTAACCTTAGAGTTTGAAATATTCAAAAGACGTATCGGAGGAATATTTGAAATATATAACATGGATACAAAAGACTTACTTGTGACACGATCTCTGCCGATTATGACAGGTTATTCTTCGATATGGACTAATATTGGGCAAGTGAATAATAAAGGAGTTGAAATTACTTTGAATACTGTTAATATACAAACGGGGAAGTTTGCATGGAACAGTGACATCATGTTTTCGTATAATGAAAACAAAATTGTTAGTATTTATGGTGTTGATCTTGATGGAGATGGAAGAGAAGATGATGATATTGGCAACAGATGGTTTATCGGCCAACCTATTAATATACAATATGATTATGTTTTTGATGGTATTTATCAGGAAGGAGATGAATTACCATTAGGTTATGTCCCTGGTTTCGCCCGGGTTAAAGATTTAAATGGTGATGGAGTTATAAATGCAGCTTATGATCGTAAAGTTCTAGGACAAAGTTCTGAGCCAAAATTTAAATGGGGAATTACAAATACAATAACTGCAGGCAATTTTGAGTTATCGATATTTGTTAATGCAATGTTTGGATGGCTAGGTGTATTTAACGAATTGGACCATACATTTGAAAGCCTTGGAGTGTTACGTCCGGCAAACAGGTTAGATGCCGGATGGTGGACGCCTGAAAACAAATCTAATACAAGACCGGGATTTCAATATTCCAGATCTACAATAGGGCATAATTGGTATTTAAGCAGAGACTTTATTCGGATCCAAGATTTAACACTAAGTTATGTATTACCGAAAAATAAAATTAAAACTATATCCGATTTAAGTTTATATATAAGCGGAAAGAATCTTTTAACCATTACTGAGTGGTTAGGGAATAATCCTGAAGCCACAACTTCTTCACGATATCCTTTAGCACGGACATATTCAATAGGGTGTAAATTTGGATTTTAACAAAGAAAATTAAAATTTCAAATTATTCAATTAATGAAACATAGTTTTAATAAATTAACAAAAAATGAAGACAACTAATAAAATAAAATCAATCTTATTCATTATTGGCCTAATATTAATTATTGGTGCTTGTGATGAAAACTTTCTTGAAGAGATACCTCCTTCAAGTTTCAGTACTGTTGGGGTACTTAAGTCTCCCTCTGGATTTGAAACCTACATTACTGCATTGCATCAATCAGCAAGGAATGAAATGGCTACGAGAGATGGTAACATGCAATATTATATAATGCATGGGGCCACAGATGTTGCGTCATTTGGGCATGCTGGGTTAAATTCAAATAGCTATATGCAATTATTAAGTCCAACTGCCGGATCCTCTTCATGGAATTGGGATTGGGCATATACAGAGATGATAATGCTTGCAAATACTATTATTGATTATGCGGAAAAATCTGATTTAGAAGACATTTGGGAAAATGTAGAACAAAAAAATGCTATTATAGCTGAAGCAAAATTTTTTAGAGCTTATACTTACAATTTTTTAGCAAATGTATTTGGCAGGGTACCAATTATAGACAAGGTATACGAAAGTCCAAAAGTAGATTTTGTAAGATCCGATACAAGGAATGAAGTGTTGGAGTTTGCCCGCCAGGATTTGGAATTTGCGTCTGAATGGTTACCTACCCAAGTTGTAAAGGAGGGGAGAATTGTAAAAGCTGCTGCTGATCATCTGCTTACTGAAGTTTATATAAGTCTTGGATTATATGATAAAGCTGTATTAAGTGCTAATAAAGTAATAAATTCCGGTTTGTATCAGTTAATGACTCAACGATTCGGAACTGAAAAAGATAAGCCAGGTGATGTTTTCTCAGATATGTTTAAAGATGGAAACCAAAACAGAAGTTCCGGTAATTTAGAATCCATATATGTATGGCAGTTTGAAGATATGACTCCAGGAGGTCAAGGCGGAAGTAATGGGAATAACAGATTACGAAAGTGGGGACCTTGGTATTCAAGATTACTCGATCCAAATGGTAAAGCAGGAATGGTAGTAGATGATAGTATTGGAAGAGGGACAGGTCAGGTTCGCCCATCAAATTATTTTTTATACGACATTTGGAAGTCTGACTGGGATAATGATATAAGAAATTCAGAACATAACATTCGACGCGAATGGTATTATAATCATCCCAGTTCAGCATATTATGGTCAAAAGGTAAATCCAGGTTTTTATACAACTGAAACCGATACCATGCAGAATCTTTATCCTCAGATTCGTAAAATAGAAGGGAAGGTTGGAACATTAACACATACTAGCATTGGGTTATGGTCGGGCAGAACATATGATGATTTTATGGTATATAGATTGGCTGAAACATATTTATTGCGCGCTGAGGCATATTTCAGAATGGGAGATTTAATAAATGCATCAAATGATATAAATGTAGTAAGAGCCAGGGCAAATGCAACATTAATTGAACCATCACAAGTAACAGAGGAGTATATATTAGATGAACGGGCAAGAGAACTGATAACTGAAGAGCCTCGCAGAAGAACTTTAGTAAGAATGGGATTATTAGTTGATAGAGCTAAAAAATATAGCATGAGAGCAGTAACAAGAGAATCGATTCAAGAATTTCATCAATGGTTTCCTATTCCACAAACATCAATTGATGCGAATTTTGGAGCTGTATTAGAACAAAATCCAGGTTACTAATAATATTATTTATTACACAACATCTTTTAATTAGCGTTAATTAAAAGATGTTGTGTTATTTACCTTAGCAACAACCTGCTGTGTGTTAACCGTTGAATAATATCCTTTAAATTCAAATTGTCAGATTACTTAACGAAATAAGATTCTTGAGTTTATGTATACATTAAGATATTTAAAAAAGTCTTTATATTTAATAGGCCTTTGTTGCATATCTGTTTTTTGTTCACGAAATGACAGAAGTTCTGATAAGATGCCTTTTGATATTATTCCGGGAGATATTCCAAATTACGGATTTTTATATGTTGATCATCAAAGGGCTGGTCGCTCAGGACACGTCGGGAATACCATTGCTGAATGTAAAAATCATGATATTATTAGCTTCTATAGTAATGTGTCACTTGATAGTTGGGAAGGGCATGGAGTTGGAGGATGGTCAGAATACAGAAGATCAAGTGATGGAGGAAGAACATGGAGTGCTCCAAATATTTTAGAGTATTCCATGCAAATGTGGGAATCTGAAGAAATATTATCTGCAATAGTCACATCAGTAATTACTGCTCCAAATGGCACTCTGATTGCAACACTTGCAAGATTTGGGAACGATAAGTGGTTAAGAGTGAAACCTCCGGTTTATCTATTAAGTCATGATAATGGAGTATCATGGTCTGAACCAAAGGAATTTGAAAGATCAGCTACAGTCGAGGAAATTGCATATTGCCAGAATGCAGCATTTACCCATAATGACGAAGTATTTATTCTGTTTCATGGCTATTCTGAGCAACCATATTCATTATATGTTTCTAATAATAATGGTGAATCATTCATTAAGCGGAGCTCATTACCCTTTAAAGGTGGTATGTATTATATTACCGGTACAGTATTAGATAATGATGAATTTATAATTTATGTTTACCAATCTGTTGAGGAGGAGTGTAATATACCATATGTAATAAGTAAAGACAAAGGATTTACCTGGTCAGAGATAAAAACAACATATTTTGAAAAACGAATAAGGAATCCACAGATGTCAGATAAAATAGGTAATTATTATTTTATTCATGGCCGCAGTGGAATGAGTGGCGAAGCATATGGGAATCTTGTTTTATATTGGTCAAAAGATGGAATCAATTGGAATGAAGGTGTTTTTTTGAATACAACAGGCAGGAGACGGGATAGTTATTCAGCAAATGACGTAATTGGTAAATATGATGAAACAGTACCTAATAAATTATTAATACAGGCAAGTATTCTTTATGATACATTAGGGGCTGTAAATATTCATCATTGGTGGATTGAGAACATTGAAGGCACAGAAATCAGAAAATAAAATTTTGAATTAATCAAGTAAATAGATTAGTTATCTATTTTCACTTTTTACGATTTAAGATAGCTTTATGTAATAAAATATAATTTATAAAAATACAGGGGTGAAAAGAATGAATATTACATATAGAATTAGTCATATAATTATATTTCTATTATGTATTGTTGTAATAATAGAAATACTTACAGGAAAAGCAGTACATAATGAAAATAAATATTTATCAAAAAAACCATTTGATATAGTGCCTGGGGATATACCCAATCAGGGTATTATGTTTGTTGATCATAAAAAAAATGGGCGTTCTGGACATGGTCACAGTGCAATAACTGAATGTAAAAATAATGACATACTTGCATTTTATGCCAATACTGATGCTAATGTCTGGGATGGCCATAGTGTTGCAGGATGGTCTGAATACAAACGATCAACAGATGGAGGTAATACTTGGAGCAATCCCATTATACTTGATTATTCAAAAACTAGTTATGAAAGTGATGAAATTTTTTCTGCGTTAGTTTTTGGAGCGATTACTGCCCCGAATGGTACAATAGTATTGATAATCCTGAGATTCAAAAACGAAAAATGGTATCTTCATTCGCCTCCGGTGTATTTACTGAGTTATGATAACGGGCACACTTGGAGTGAAGCGAAAGAATTTGACAAATCCGCTACCCTTGAAGATATCGGATTCACAAGAAATCATATTTTCGAGCATGATGGCAATTTATTTATTGTTTTTCATGCAGGAATTCGTGGGCCATATCCATATCCCGGACGATATTCACTCTGGACATCAAATAACAATGGTGAATCTTGGAAAGAAAGAAGTGAATTGCCATTTTCATATTACAATTTTTATGGAACTGGTGCAGTATTAGATAATGGTGACTTTATTGCATACTCTTACCCCCAGATAGGTCCTGGTGATGAGTATAACATTCCTTATGTAATAAGCCAGGATAATGGGTATACATGGTCTGAAGTAAAATTCACATATTTTGCTAAACGGATAAGAAATCCTCAAATGTCTGCTAAGATTGGAAACTATTATTTCCTTCATGGACGAAGCGGACAGGAAGGCAAAGGGAGTCAGAATTTTGTTCTTTATACGTCAAAAGATGGGATCACATGGTGTGATGGAATGTTTCTTATGAGCAGAAGCAACACTCCGGGAAGTAATGACGCGTATTCTGCTAATGAAATTATTGGTAAATATAATTCCTGTGGGTCTAAACGATTACTTATACAATCAAGCATCGCATATTCCGGTCGGAAAGTTAATATACGTCACTGGTGGCTGGAAAACATTGATGGAACATAATTTTGAAAGACATACACATTAAAAGAATAATTTCACCTAATTTATTAATTCAGGTGGCTACTGGTATAAAAATGAATATAATAATTCAGCCATCCATATACACTGTTATTTGATAATTAAAAAAACATGTGTGTTAAGAAATATTAGAAAATATAATCTAATACTGGATTAAATAATAGTTTGTTAAATTAAAATATAACACAAAGACGTAAAGACGCAAAGCGCTGATTATTAACAGTATGAGTAATTAATAAATTATTGAAACGATCATTATCAATGCATTATAAAAACATAACGAACTTTTATTAAAGAGAAACTTATAAATAAAGTTGAAAAGATATGATAAATAATAGGAGAAACTAAATAGAATGATTATGAAACGACGTAATTTTTTATCAACTGCGGCTAAATTAGGTTTGACACCGATTGTAAATCCTTTGAATTTAAAACATTTATTTAACTATAGCTCTGATTTTAAAAAACATTTAAGTAAGGATGATATTGAAAATGATGAAGTTTTATATAATGGGATAAGATTGCCAAAGATGTGGCCGCCGAGATATATGGATCCAACTTCTGATGAGCCAATGCCAGTCCCATATCTTAAGAATCCTCCTGAAGTTATTCCGATAGATATTGGCAGGCAATTATTTGTTGATGATTTTTTAATTCATGAAACAAATCTCCAACGTACTTTTCACCATCCTGAGAAGTATTCTGGGAATCCTGTTTTTAAGGCAGAAACTGAAGAGGAATTAAATAAAGAATCTGTTGTTTATTTAGGTCATGGAGGTGTTTTTTACGATAATATAGAAAAAATATTTAAAATGTATTATACATCAGGTTGGAGAGGAGGATTAGCTTTGGCAACGAGCTATGATATGATAAATTGGAATCGGCCTAAAGGCCCCTTTATTGAAAATTTACTTTTACTTCCAGGAGAAAGGTGGCAGGGGTATGAATTGAGAACAGCCGGAACCGATAATTGTATATGGTTGGATTTAGAAGCTAATAATTCTAAGGAAAGAATTAAGTTTTTGACATGCTGGTTTCATGTACCAGTAGACCAAAGACCAGCAGGCTTCAACCATTCTTTACATACTTCATTTGATGGGTTAAATTGGTCAAAGGCTATCCCAACAGGTATGGCAGCAGACTATTGTTCTTTTTTCTACAATCCATTCCGTAAAGTTTGGGTATTTAGTATAAAGCAAAATCGTGTTCGGGGTCGTTGCAGGTATTATTCGGAGCATAGAGATTTTAAGAATGGAGCTGATTGGTCAAATGCGGTTTACTGGACAAATTCTGATAAATTAGATAAACCTGAACCGGAAAATAATTACCCTGGAGCAGGAGAACTCCCTCAACTTTACAGTCTTAATGCTGTTGCATATGAAAGTATAATGATTGGGATGCATTACATTCATCGAGGGCCTAATAACCAAAAATGTGAAATCGGTCAATTTCCTAAACTTACCGATTTGGAGGTTGGTTTTAGTCGTGACGGATTCCATTGGTCACGTCCTGATCGTACAGGTTTTATTATTGGGTCACGATTTGAAGGCGCTTGGGACAGAGCCTATTTACATAGTACAGCTGGCATATTTGTAGTTTACAAGGATCAACTTGTTTTTCCTTATACTGGTTATTCTGGAATAGGACATGATGGTAAACATGGAATGTATACTGGTGGAAGTATTGGATTAGCAATACTTCGCCGCGATGGTTTTGCATCAATGAATACGCAACATAACAATGGATTACTATTAACACGATTGGTCAGGTTTAAAGGAGAATATTTATTTGTAAATGTTGATTGCCCAGACGGGGAATTAAGAGTTGAGATTTTAGATGATTCAAATAAGATTATTAAACCTTTCTCAGGCAAAAATTGCTTATCAATAAGTGTTAATAAGACATTAAAAGTCGTTAAATGGAAAAATGCGGAAAATCTGCGTACCTTAAAGGATAAACCAGTTAGGTTCAGGTTTTATTTAACTAACGGGAAACTTTATGCATTTTGGGTCAGTTCTGATAAAAAAGGGATAAGTAATGGTTATCTTGGTGCGGGAGGACCTGATTATAACTTTATCAAAGATACTGATGGTTTATAGTATTAAAAGATCAATAAGAATAAAAGATAAGCAAGCTTTTTATCAGGTTGAATTAAGGATTAGAAGGCTTTCGTTTTTTCATTTATATTAATATTCCAGCTTATATAGAATAGAAACTGAAAGGTTCTCCGAGTTAGAATTACCAAAATTTTAAGATACAAATAATTAAATAATAAGAGAAGATAAATTTATACTAAATGAACATCAAGAGTTTAATTAACACCTTTGTCAATCTCTATCCTGTTTGGATTATAGGCAGTTCCTTTATTGGATTTTTTTTCCCACCTGTTTTTAAGTGGTTTTCCGGATCATATATGACATGGGCTTTAGCCTTAGTTATGCTGGGCATGGGTTTAACCCTTAGCATTGATAACTTTCGTCATATTTTAACCATCCCAGGCGCTGTAATTACTGGTGCAGTTATTCAATATACAGTAATGCCTATGGCAGCACTTTTAGTTGGAAAGATAATAGGTTTGGAAACCTCTCTGGCTGTGGGTTTAATTTTGGTTGGATGTTGTCCCGGAGGAACAGCATCTAATGTAATTACTTATCTGGCTAGAGCAAATCTTGCTTTATCAATTATTATGACGACTGTTTCAACTTTATTAGCGATTGTTGTTACTCCGCTTTTAACCAAAGCACTTGCAGGTGCACTCGTCCCAGTAGATGCTTTAGGTATATTTTTAACAACTATAAAGGTTATTCTTGTTCCGGTTAGTGTTGGGGTATTTTTTAATTATAAGTTCTCGAAAGTCGCTGAAAAAATTGCCACGATTGGACCAATGACATCAGTTTTAGCGATTGTATTTATTGCAGGCGGAATAGTCGCACAAAGCGCAGAGATTGTTGCAACATATGTTAAAAGCTTATTCTTAGGTGCAGCCCTGTTACACATTATCGGGTTTGTTTTAGGATATTATATAACAAGAGTGTTAAAATTCAAAATAAAGGAAGCAAGAACTGTTTCAATTGAAGCTGGAATGCAAAATGGAGGATTGGCAGCCGTTCTGGCAAAAGCTAACTTTCCATTACAACCATTAGTTGCGGTACCGGCAGTTTTTAGCAGTGTAATTCAAACCTTAATAGGTGGGATACTTGCAGCATATTGGCAAAGAAAAGCAACAAAAGAATGATCTTTAACATAAAGTTCGAATTGTGAAAAACAGAATAGGAATATATTATTGGAAGTGTGATCGCCCCTATGCATTTCATTCATTAAATACTTCTTTGTCTGAAAAGAAATTAATTGATCTAGAAACACAAATTAAAAGTTTATTAACCAATCATTTTGGAAATTGCTTATTCACTTTTAGTCAGTTAGGGAGCCAGGGGAATCATATTGCTTATATAGTTAATTATCAGGACTCTCTCTTTTTATTACGTATTGAAAATGGACCAGAAGGAGATAATTATATGGAAGTTGAGGCAAGATTACTCGATGAGGTTCGATCTTTAAATGTCCCAACTCCTCATGTTTATGCTGTTAATATTTCGCGCTCAGAATACCAATTTGCATATCAAATAATTGATTATTTACCATATAATGATTTAAATAAACTTTTTAAAAAAGGAGAATTAAATATTTTGGATATTGCAACCAAAATAGGAAAGTGCATTGCGTTATATCAACAATTACGTCCTGAAGGTTATGGTTTATTCAATTCAGAAAAATTACTTGAGAACGGAAAGTTATCAGGACTTTACAAATCATACCGAGAATATTTTTTTCTTAATTGGGAAAAGCATCTTGATTTTCTGGTGAGAAGAAATTTTATTTCTATTAAAGAAAGTCATCGTTTAAAATATATTGTTAATGAGTATGACTGGTGTTTAAACATTGATAATGGTTGTCTTGTTCATAAGGATATGGCACTTTGGAACCTTCTTGGGACAAGTAGTTCTTTAGAAGCAATAATCGATTGGGATGACGCAATTTCAGGAGATATCACGGATGATATCTCTTTGTTAGCATGTTTCCATTCTGGTGAATTTATTAATTTAGTAATTGACGGTTATAAACAGGTGAGAGATCTGCCTGATTATTTTATCCCAAGTTTTTGGTTACATCTATTACGGAATATGATTGTTAAGTCAGTTATTCGTATTGGCGCTGGTTATTTTAATCTGAAAGATGATTTTTTTCTTATAAATTCCGGTAAAACAGGGAAGACATTACACCAATTTACAAAGGATCGTATTAATTTAGC
>CAYVTV010000068.1:16884-17531 GCA_964454295.1 uncultured Bacteroidaceae bacterium | reverse complement strand
AACTTTTAACTTTTAACTTTTAACTTTTAACTTTTAACTTTTAACTTTTAACTTTTAACTTTATCTATGTTTACTACTCTCGACCTTGATGATATATTTAATACGTTCAATAACCAAAAGATACTGGTTATTGGAGACGTTATGATTGATTCCTACATGTGGGGGAAGGTCCGGCGTATTTCTCCGGAAGCTCCTGTACCGGTTGTTTCAGGGATTACAAGAGACACCCGGCTTGGCGGTGCGGCAAATGTTGCGCTAAATATTAAAGCAATGGGCGCTGTTCCTATCCTTTGTTCAGTTATTGGTGACGATAACAGGGGGAAAGAATTCCTGAAACTTCTGAGAAATCAAAATCTGACTGATTTGGGCATAATTGTTGAAAAAAAAAGAGAAACTACAGGAAAAACAAGAGTTATCAGTGGAAATCAACATTTGATCAGAATAGATGAGGAAACAAATGAACTAATAAACAGAGAATCGGAAAAACATCTGTTGGGATTCGCCAGCCGGTTTATTAATGAAAAGAGTGTGAATACCGTTATCTTCCAGGATTATGATAAAGGGGTTATAACCGAAGCTATGATTAAGGAAATAATAACTCTCGCAAACAAAAAGAAAATCCCGGTGCTGGCAGATCCCAAGAAACG
>CAYVTV010000068.1:0-16874 GCA_964454295.1 uncultured Bacteroidaceae bacterium | reverse complement strand
ATTTCCTGTCGTATGAAAAAGTAACTTTATTCAAACCTAATTTCGTGGAGCTGAATGAAGGACTAAAGGCTGATCTTGATAAACATGACCTTGAAAGTATTGCAGGAGCTATAGAATATTTAAGGCAACTGAAAAAACATAACGTGGTAATGCTTACACTATCAGAGCTGGGAATAATAATCAACCAGAACGGACAATACCACCACTTTTCAGCGGAAATACGTGATATAGCAGATGTTTCGGGAGCGGGTGATACGGTGATCAGCATTGCCGGACTTTGTCTGGCTGTCGGCCTCTCTTCACTGGAAACTGCAGCGCTTTCCAACCTTGCCGGGGGACAGGTCTGTGAAAAAACAGGTGTTGTACCAATAAATAAACAACAGCTGCTGGATGAAGCAAAAATAGTTCAGTCAGAAGAATCTTCCAATTAAAAGTTGAATTATTTGGAGAACAATTGATGTTTCAGTATTTTTAGGCCTCACTTTTTAAAAATTCAGGATTGGTCTGATAAAATTTGTATTCCGGCTGTCAGTCAAAGGAGATTTTGTACTTAACAATAATTTTATGTGTCATTAATATAGGATATTATCCCCATGCACTATCGTTTACAACCAGGACATGAACCGAACCGCCAACTGGCGGTGAGATCGCGACCAAAGAGAGCAAAAAAAAGGGTGCCACGACAAATAAAACGGAAAACACAAAGACCTCAAATTGTAACAATTTAATATTCAATTTTTTAGTTTAATTATATACAAGTGAACATGAAAAAAGAGAACTTCAGTAAATCGAGGCGAAATTTTATTCGCAATACTGCTGCGGCGACAGCGGGTTTTACCATTCTACCCAGCCATGTTATCAGTGGTCTGGGATATAAAGCGCCAAGTGATAAACTTAATATTGCAGGAGTAGGTGTTGGCGGCCGTGGTTTCCGTGTATTAAGAGAGATGGAAAGTGATAATATTATCGGCCTGTGTGATGTCGATTGGAAATATTCACAAAAATGTTTCGATCATTTTCCGAACGCCAAAAAGTATTGGGACTGGAGAAAAATGTATGATGAGATCGGGAAATCCATTGATGCAGTGGTAGTGGCAACTGCCGATCACACACATGCTATAGTAGCTTCGCACGCTATGACACTTGGTAAACATGTATATGTTGAAAAACCCTTGACACATACTGTTTACGAATCCCGTTTGCTAACCAAACTGGCAGCCAAATATAAACTTGCCACCCAAATGGGAAACCAGGGCTCCTCAGATGAAGGTGTTGCCAAAGCATGCGAATGGATTTGGAACGGGGAAATAGGTGAAGTTACCCGTGTGGATGCATTCACTGATCGTCCTATCTGGCCACAGGGACTGAACCGTCCGAAACAGGGTCACTGGGTTCCTGAAACTCTTAACTGGGACTTGTTTATTGGCCCTGCTCCCATGCGCCCTTATAATGAAATATATACACCCTGGAATTTCAGAGGCTGGTGGGATTTCGGAACCGGAGCCCTCGGAGATATGGCCTGTCATATCCTCCACCCCGTATTCAAAGGCTTGAAATTAGGATACCCAACCAAAGCACAGGGAAGTTCAACCCTTTTACTTACTGACTGCTGTCCAACTGCACAGAAAGTGCGACTCATCTTCCCGGAACGTCCAAGAGAGAAAAAAGTTAAGATGCCTGAAGTGGAGATTAACTGGTATGACGGCGGAATACAGCCTGTTAAACCTGCCGGCTGGCCCGCTGGTAAAAACATGAATGACGCAGGCGGTGCGCTTGTTTTCTACGGTACCAAAGACATCCTGATTACCGGATGTTATGGCAAAGATCCATGGCTGTTATCAGGCAAAGTGCCAAATGTTCCGCAATCCTACAGAAGAGTGCCTACAAATCATTATCAGGATTGGATTCGCGCCTGCAAGGAAAGCCCCGAAAACAGACAGGAAACGAATTCCAACTTCAGCGAAGCCGGACCATTCAACGAAATGGTTGTGATGGGAGTACTGGCAGTCCGCCTTCAGGCTCTGAATAAAGAACTGGAATGGGACGGCATTAACATGCGCTTCACCAACATCGGAGATGACGAAACAATTAAAACAGTAATTGAAGATGGTTTCAAAATTGAAGACGGTCATCCAACCTTTGCTAAAACCTGGACTGATCCCGTTAATGCCAGACAATTCTCAGAAGAACTTATTAAACATAACTACAGGAAAGGCTGGTCTCTACCGGATATGCCGGCTTAATTAAATGCGATCTTAACCAAATTGTCTGAGTAAGACTCTGGATGCCCTTTGTGTCCTTAGTGACTGCCTTCGTGTCCCTTCGTGGTTAAACTCATAATGATTTTAACCGCAAAGGACACCAAGGGTTGTTAATCATGTCACACCACCCGTCACATGTCACATGTCACCTCTCATCAATGGACATAGACATAGCAATACCCTAACTCAATAAAACAAAAAATCAATTACTCAATTACTCAATTACTCAATTACTCAATTAATCAGCCACACAACACAACAGGACGCACAGCCCTGCGTCCCTACGTAACCACGTATCCACGCAACCACGCAACCACGTAACCACGTAACCACTCATCCACTCTTTTCTGCCATTCAACCCCCTCTTTCCGTCATTCAACAGATTAGTAAAAAATTTAACAGTTCATTTTATTATGAACTAAAAAAACTATAATATCTTTGCCCGCTCAATAATATCCATCATGACACCGGAAGAACGAAAGAATAAACAAAAAATGCTGGTTGAAGAAATCGGTAAATACTATGTAAAGCAGGGATTACAGCCCATTGCTGCACGCGTTTTCGCTTTGCTGATGGTTATGGACAAGGAACAATATACCTTTGATGAAATTGTGGAAGAACTTTCCATAAGTAAAGGCGCAGCAAGTAACGCCCTTAGAAATCTCGAAATTATTAAAGCTATTGATTACAAAACCTTGCCCGGTGATAGAAAAAGATACTTTCATCTGAAACGGTTGAACAAATTTGCATTGATGGATGACATCTATGATAAATTATTGTCAACTAAAGAATTAATTGTGTCTATACTGGAATTAAAAGCCAATAACGATTCGGAAAATTCTCAATATCTGAAAAGTGTCCTGGAAATAATTGATTACTCACTGGAAACAATAAAACAACATAAAAATGAATTTCAAACAAAGAATTAAAGTGTACATTAACGGTATAACCATACCCTTACTTGGTATACTGGTATTTTTAAATATTCAGATAATACCTGCGCAGGAAATAAACAGTGATCTTTCGTTACAGCAGGCCAGGGATTATGCGGTCAGGTATAATAAAACCCTGATGAATGCCCGGGATAATATCCAGCTATCCGGTGAAAGAATCAAAGAGGTGAAAGCCCAGGGGCTCCCCCAGGTAGAAGGGACGCTGGACTTCATGACCTATTTTAATTATGAACTTGAACTCGAATTTGGTATGGGATCAGGTTTACCGGATATTAACATAGGGCTGCTGGATGCAGGGGACTTTGAGGTATTAAGTGCTATCGGACAAATGTTTGGCAGTAGTGAACCCATCATCATGAATAACCAGTCGAGTGCAAGAGTACAACTTAGTCAGCTGATCTTCAGCGGCCAATATCTGATAGGGGTACAAACCGCAAAAATCGCAAAGGAACTCTCCCTTCAATCCCTGAAAAGAACTGAAGTGGAAATAATTGAAGGTGTTACTAACTCCTATTACCTGATTATTGCTACCAAACATACACTGGAAATAATTGACAAAACCCTTGAAAATATGAATACCACTCTTCAGCATACGAAGAATCTTTATACCGCCGGAGTAGCTGAAGAAACTGATGTGGATCAGATCTGTTCCGCAGTTAGCCAGCTTAAAAATACAAGGAAATCACTCGAAAGAGTTATACAGTTAAACTATAACCTGTTAAAATTTCAGCTCGGGGTCAAACCCGATCAGGATATAGAACTAACAGATAATCTCGATCAGTTCATTAGTGGTGTGGAGATGGAGAGTACTCTTTTCGCCGGTTATGATATTAGCCGAAATATAGATTATCAATTAATGGAAACCCAGGTCAGACTTACAGAAAAACAGGTCGATATGACTAAATGGTCGTACGGCCCGTCTATTGCCGGTTTTTACAGTTATACGGAAAAAATCGTAACCACCGGATTTGACCTGACTCCAAAACATGTTGCCGGCGTTAATCTCTCTTTACCCATATTCTCCAGTGGCATGAGAAAAGCAAAACTCAGCCAGGCAAAAATTGAACTGAATATGTCGCAGCGAAACCGGGAACTCGTTAAAGAACAGCTTGAACTTCAGGAAAAACAGTTCATTTTTAACCTTCAGAATGCCCTGGAAAATTATTATACACAAAAAGAAAACATACGAATTGCAGATCGATTATATCTGTCAATTCAGAATAAATATAAGCAGGGATTGGTGTCAAGTCTCGACCTGACCCAGGCCAATACAAACTATCTCAATGCTGAAAATAATTACCTGAATTCAGTTTTGACTCTATTGCAGGCAAAACTTTCACTTGAGAAACTGTATAATGTCTTTTAAAACAAATATATATGTTCCCCCTTGTGTGTATTTCTGAATTTTTAGGGTATGAAATTCAAACCATTCAGATTTACCACAAAGGAACACTAAGTATACACGACATCACACATAGAAAAATTATTAAATTATTGAATATGAAAAAGTTGAAGTTTATTATTCTGGCCACCTGGATTATTCTTATTGCCTCATCATGCGGATCGACAGTAAGCAAAAAAACCGACCCCGCAGATGAGAATATAGAAAATCCTGCGATCAATGTTAAGACAATGATTCTTAAGGAACAATCTATTTCAAGTAATCTTGAGTTTTCGGCCGGTCTTTTACCGTACGAAGAGATCCACTTTGCACCTGCATCCCCGGGACGTATTGAAAAAATCTATGTTGAAGTGGACAGCAGGGTGAAGAAAGGGGATATCATTGCTGAAATGGATCATACCCAGCTTAACCAGGCAATGGAACAATTAAAAAATGCTGAATCTTCCTTTCAAAGGATGGACACACTCTTTAAACTGGGAAGTATCTCCGAGCAACAGTACGAAGGAGTAAAAACCCAGTATGAACTGGCCAGAACAAGTGTTGAATTCCTGAAGAAAAACACCAGGCTCCTGTCACCTATCGATGCTATTGTTACCGGAAAATATTTTGAGGGTAGAGAGTTGTATTCCGGAGTCCCAAATACTGCAGCCGGCAAGGCGGCTATTGTAACCCTGATGCAAATTAACCCGCTTAAAGCTGTAATCCACGTCTCAGAGAAGTACTACCCTGAATTGAGAAAAGGGCTGCCTTCCGTCATTTATGTCGATACTTATCCAGACATGGAGTTTCAAGGCGAAATCCTCAGGGTATTTCCATATATCAGCCCGGAGACAAGAACTTTCCAGGTAGAAATAAAAATTAACAACCCGTCAGAAATCCTCAGACCGGGGATGTTTACCCGGGTAAACCTGCAGTTGGGAGAGAAACATGCCCTACTGGTGCCTTCAGGTGCAGTATTAAGACAGGAAGGAACGAACAGAAGGCATGTTTTTGTAGCCGCTGAAAATAAAGCAAAAAAAGTGAATGTTATAATAGCAGAAAGATATGATGACCAGGTTCATATTATCTCAGATGACATAAAAGAAGGCGACGAGATCATCATCGCCGGACAAGAGAAACTAATGGATAATTCAAAAATCAGTATCGTCAGGTAGAGACGCACGGCTGTGCGTCTAAGGGATCACGGGATCACGGGATCACGGGACAAAGGGGACAAAGGGATCACGGGATCACGGGATCACGGGACAAAGGGGACAAAGGGATCATTGCCAACAACAACTGACTTCCGATTTCCAACTTCCGACTACTGAAAAAAGTATTTACAAAAATAAAAGCAAGCATATGAGCATTTACGGCAACGCAGTTAAGAATCCCATCACCACATTGATGGTTTTTATAGCAATCATAATTTTCGGATTATATTCCCTGGTAAAACTACCCATCGATTTTTTTCCTGAGATAGAATTTCCAATTATCAGTGTTTTCACATCTTACCCCGGCACAAATGCTGCCGATATTGAAACAAACATCTCGCGGCCCCTTGAGGATGGATTAACCACAGTAAGCAATTTAAAACAGATATACTCCCAGTCAAGGGATAACATTTCACTTGTAATGCTGGAATTCGAATATGGCACTGATCTCGACGGTGCAGCTAATGATATACGTGATGCATTATCCCTGGTAAAATCGGCACTGCCTGACGAAGCCGCTGAGCCTGTGATAATCAAGTTCAGTACAAGTATGATGCCTATACTGGTTTATGCAATTACGGCCAATGAGAGTTATGAAGGAATAGAAAAGCTACTCGAAGAAAAAATTGTAAATCACTTAAACAGGATTGACGGTATCGGGTCAATATACCTTATCGGAACACCAACCCGGGAAATAGGTATTGATATCGACCCTGTCCGCCTTGAAGCATATAACATTTCTGTGGAAATGATCGGCTCAATACTTCAGGCTGAGAATCTTAACATGCCTGCCGGGAATGTGGAAATGGGAAAATCTGACTATCCGCTCCGTGTTCAGGGAGAGTTCGAAGAAAGCGACCAGATAAAAAACATTGTAATCGGAAGTTTCAGGGGAAGAACAATTTATCTGAAAGATGTGGCAACGGTAAGTGATACTATCAAAAAAATGACAGTTGATCAGAAAATTGACGGCAAACAGGGCATAAGGATGATGGTAATGAAGCAATCGGGTGCCAATACAGTACAGATAGTAAAAAAGATCAATAAGGAATTGAACAAACTTCAAAAGAATCTCCCCGGCGATATCTCAATGATGGAGATTTTCAATACAAGTCAGTTTATTACGGATTCTGTCAATAACCTTGCAAAAACCCTGATG
The DNA here is from genome assembly GCA_964454295.1 of uncultured Bacteroidaceae bacterium. Lineage (GTDB taxonomy): Bacteria > Bacteroidota > Bacteroidia > Bacteroidales > CAYVTV01. Next base: position 9,906 of record CAYVTV010000068.1, on the reverse strand, counting down.
TTTGCCTTAATTTTCGTCATCCTTGTGGTGTTGTTTTTCCTGGGAAGATGGCGGGCTACTTTTATCGTTGTACTTACCATCCCTATCTCCCTGATTGTGTCTTTCATCTACCTGAGGATTTCAGGAAACACACTGAATATTATCTCCCTCTCTGCTTTGTCAATCGCAATTGGCATGGTGGTGGACGATGCTATTGTTGTGCTTGAAAATATCACTAAGCATATTGAAAGAGGAAGTACTCCGAGAGAAGCTTCTATCTACGCCACAAATGAAGTCTGGCTCGCGGTTATTGCCACTACCCTTACTGTTGTTGCCGTATTTTTCCCTATGACAATGGTTTCAGGACTCACAGGAATAATGTTCAGACAACTTGGATGGATAGTTTCTATTACTATTGTAACCTCCACTGTGGCAGCTATCTCCCTTACCCCTATGTTAAGTTCCATAATGCTGCGGCTAAAGCCAAAACAATCCAACCCGGGACCTTTCAGTTATGAACGGACCATATTGCCTTTCCTGGACTGGCTGGACAATTTCTATGAAAAATCCCTCAGATGGGCATTAAATCATAAAAAAATTGTCATCTTCCTTGCCTTCGCAGTTCTGGTCATTAGTATTGTTCTGGCAACAAATCTTAAAACTGAATTCATGCCCCAGGCAGATGAAGGATCCATCTCTGCCACCATCGAACTGCAGTCGGGAACCCGCTTGTCTGAAACATCAAAGATCACAAGAAAAATAGAAGATTATATTGACAATAATATCCCCGAAAAAGATATTATGGTAACATCCGCCGGAACAGATGAATCCAGTGGATTTGCAGCGATATTTATGACATCCGGCTCTAATGCAATTAATCTGAGTATGAAGCTTAAAAATATTTCAGAGAGGGAAAGATCGGTGTTTGAGATTGCAGATCAGCTAAGAAATTATTTCGAAAACATCCCTGAAATAGTAAAATTTGATGTCAGCACAGAAGGAGGTGGAGGTATGTCCGAAAATATTATTGAAGTTGAAGTTTATGGATATGACATAGAAAAAACCACTCTGCTGGCTAATGAATTGTCTGAGAAAATTGAAGAAATAAAAGGTGCAACTAACATAAATATCAGCCGTGATAAACCAAAACCGGAATTAAGGATCATGCTCGACCAGAATAAAATGTCGCAAAACGGACTTAATACCGCAATGGTCTCAACTATGCTGCGCAACAGAGTGGTTGGTCTCACTGCCACCAAATTCAGGGAAGCAGGCGAGGAATATGATATGGTAATACGATTCAAAGAAGAATACAGAAATTCTATTCTTCATATTGAGAATATTATTATAACCAATCCTTTAGGGTATAAGGTAAGATTAGGCGATATCGGCAGGGTGGAAGAGTTCTGGTCTCCCCCGAATATCGACAGAAAGCGACGGGAAAGGGTCGTTACAATATCTGTCACACCCTATAAGACTCCCCTGGGAGCCCTGGCAAAAGAGATAAAATCTGTAATTGACGACACGGAAGTACCCTCTGATATACTCGTTGAAGTGGGTGGCGCCTTTGAAGACCAACAGGAGGCATTTGCCGACCTTGCCCTTTTGTTATTGTTAAGTCTTACCCTTGTGTATCTTGTTATGGCATCGCAATTTGAATCCTTTAAAATGCCTTTTATTATAATGATCTCGATTCCTTTTGCATTTACCGGGGTAATCCTTGCCCTTCTCATCACAGGCACCTCACTCAGTGTCATTGCTGCCCTTGGAGCTATTATGCTGGTTGGAATAGCGGTGAAAAACTCCATTGTCCTTGTTGATTATATTAATCTTATGCGTGACAGGGGATATGAACTTGATGAGGCTATTACAAGAGCCGGCAGATCACGTCTGCGACCTGTACTTATGACAGCCTTTACAACCATCCTGGGAATGCTGCCCCTTGCATTAAGCACCGGCGAAGGATCTGAAATATGGAGCCCGATGGGTATTTCGGTTATAGGGGGACTGATATTCTCAACAATTATTACTATGATTATAGTTCCTGCCGTATACAGAGTTATTATCACCCGGACTGAAAGGAAACAAAAATATGTAAATGCTTTTTAATGCGGATAATCGGCTGCTGAAGAATTGTTAGAGGTTATTCTGAAAAAGGGATCACGGGATCTCCACCTACGCTGAAGCTTCGGTGGATGAAAACGGGATCAGGGGATCACTTAGTGGATAAATGGATAAAAGCCCTGCGCCGGAAGGGGCAACAATATAATAGCCAGGGGTTCTTGTCGTAGAGACAGGGTATGCCCTGTCTCTACGACAAGAACCCAAAGCTGATTTGGGAAAAATTATTATTAACACAACGATCATAATATGAAAGCAATATTTATCGCATACAATCAGGCGCTCACCGAAAAAGTGGAGTATATGCTTGATCATTTGAATATCAGAGGATTTTCAATGTTTCCCACTGTTTACGGACGCGGTAGCGTAACCGGCGAACCACGCATGGGTACGCACACCTGGCCTGAAATTAACTCCGGGATACTGGCTATTGTTGAGAATTCTTCCGTGGAAAAACTTCTGGAAATGATTCAAAAACTTAATAATATTAACACCGAAGTGGGTATCAGAGCATTTGTCTGGAACGTGGAACAAACTGTTTAACTTATTTATCTAGTCATTGCGTTTTTTAAACCTTTGAACCCTTGCGTTCCCTTTTAACGTAATGCAACTCATTATCCCTTACCTCTTGCCCTTGCATTCCTTCTTTCGCTTTTTGTGATCCACTTAAAGTCCATACCTTTTTTCAGTAGTTCTTAAAAACTATTGTCATAAATGCCAATAAATATAGGGTTGAAACCTTTCATTTTGTCTTTATGTTAGTTTGTTACAATTTACTTAAACCCTGACTGCAGAAAGTAATTGAGTTGTCTCAGAAGTTATACTTTTTAACCACAAAGGACACCAGGGACAATTCAAAGGTCGCAAAGAGTTATATCTGTAATATACTTTGTTTCCTTCGTAGTTAAATACATTTTTACATTATGAACTATCTCATTTAGAAATAATACCCACTATAAGAGAATAAGAGAAAAAATAGAATTAAATAACCTAAAACTTCATAACATGAGAACCTTCTTATTCTTAATTTTCGGTACCATAATCTGCCTCTTAACCGCTTGTTCCGGCTCTGAAAAGCAATCTCCTGACAAAAATCATTCAAAGACACAGTTCGTTGACCCTTTTATTGGCACTGCAACGGTTGGACATACTTATCCGGCTGCTACTCTCCCGTTCGGCATGGTTCAGGTTGGTCCCGATACAGGCATCAAAGGCTGGGAGTACTGCTCCGGATATCATTCCCAGGATAGTTCGATAATGGGATTCTCTCATATGCATCTTAGCGGAACAGGTGCTGCTGATAAGGGAGATATCCTTTTTATACCCGTCACAGGCAATCCTGTTTTCACAGCAGGCAGCAGCGAAGATCCTGATTCAGGCTATCGCTCAAGATTCACCCATTCATCTGAAATAGCTAAACCAGGATATTACGCTGTTAAACTGGATGATTACGACATTTATGCCGAATTCACCGCAACAAGCCGGGTGGGATTCCACCGCTATACTTTCCCTGAAAATACTGAATCAGGATTCATTATCGACCTGGAACATGGAATTGAGGATGCAACCATTGAGAGTTCTATTGATATAATTGACAACCAGACCATTGCAGGGTTTCGCAACTCCTCAGGCTTCATTAAAGACCAGCATATATATTTTTATGCCCGCTTCTCAAAACCATTTGATAGTTACATCTCATACATCGATGGCGAAAAAGGGTCGGAAAAAAATCTTTCAGGCAAAATATGCAAAGCCTGGCTTCAGTTTTCTTCTTCCGGCAATGAACAGATCATGGTCAAAGTCGGACTGTCAACCGTTAGTGAAGAAGGAGCGATGAAAAACATGGACAAAGAAATACCAGGCTGGAATTTCGATGTTATCGTTAAAAATGCGGACAAAACATGGAATGAATACCTCTCAAAGATAGATGCTGAAACTATTAATGACGAGCAAAAAACAATTTTTTATACCGCATTATACCACTCCCTTGTTTCTCCTAACCTGGTAACTGATGTGGACGGCCATTACAGGGGATGGGACAGGGAAGTATATAAGAGTGAATCAGGCGATTATTATACCAATTTTTCTCTGTGGGACACATACCGTGCTATTCATCCCTACTATGCATTGCTGTACCCGGACAGAAATATTGAATTTATAAACTCTATGATCCGGCGTTATAATGAAATCGGGCAACTGCCCATAAATGAATACGGATCGAATGAAACCTATTGCATGATCGGTTATCATTCCATTCCGGTAATTGCCGAAGCTATTTTAAAGGATCATAAAGGATTCAGCTATGAACTCGCTTTTAAAGCTATGAAAGAAAGTGCTATGGACGACAGCCGGGGAGTAGGATATATGAAAAAATACGGCTATATACCTACTGAACTGGAAAGTAACTCTGTATCAAAAGTACTTGAATATGCCTATGATGACTGGTGTATTGCACAGGTTGCAAAAAAACTCTGGAAAATGGATGATTACTCGTACTTTATTGAGAGAGCCAAATATTATAAAAATCATTTTGACCCTTCAGTTGGTTTTATGCGGGGAAGACACGCCGATGGAAGCTGGCGGACACCTTTCGATCCAAAAGCTGTTTCTATCCTTAACCAGGATGATTTTACCGAGGGAAATTCCTGGCAATATACCTTTTACGTACCTCAGGATATGAATACCTTCATTGAAATGATGGGAGGAGATGAAGCTTTCTGCACAAAACTGGATACTCTTTTTAATACTGAATCGACACTCGACAATGAACGGGCATGGGATGTCACAGGGCTTATCGGACAGTATGCACATGGAAACGAACCCAGCCATCATATTGCCTATCTGTATAACTTTGCAGGGAAACCCTGGAAAACCCAGCATATCGTTAACAAGATCAAAACTACCTTATATGGTAGCGGAAGGGATGGATTGTGTGGAAATGACGATTGCGGCCAGATGAGTACGTGGTATGTCTTCAGCGCACTTGGCTTTTATCCCGTCACCCCCGGTATGGACTATTATGTGATTGGCAGTCCGTCTGTACTAAGCGCGCAACTGCATCTTCCAAACGGGAAGGTCTTCGAGGTTAAGGCTCCTGTAGCCTCCGAAAGTAATATTTATATACAGTCTGCTACTCTTAACGGACAACCATATAACAAATCCTTCATAAAGTATAATGATATTATGAAAGGCGGCAGTCTTCAATTCACCATGGGCGACACACCCAATGAAAAATGGGCTGTAAAACTCAATGAAAGACCTGTGGCTAAAATTTCAGATTAATTATTAACACTTAATAATAACCATCTAATCTGACCTTTATGAAATTAAGTATCTTAAGAAATTGTACTTTAATATTATCCTTTGTTCTTATCATCTCAAGCCAGGTAATGGCCGGCAATACGAATATAAATGTTGCGGATTTCGGAGCTGTCGGTGACGGAACTACCGATAACACCCGGGCATTCCATGCTGCCATGGATAAAGCCGCTCTAACCGGAGGAACTGTGAATATCCCCGCCGGACAGTTCAGAATTGACGGAGTACTTACCATTCCTGACGGTGTCTGCCTGAAGGGTATAGCAGAAGGCTCTGTTTCAGCAAACCCTGACCGCGGTACTATGATTCTTGCATTTGCCGGACGGGATAATGAAGACTCTTCTCCCTTTATCACATTAATGAATAACAGTATCCTGAAGGGGCTTTCCATATATTATCCCGAACAGGTGATCTCTGATGTCCGCCCCTATCCCTGGACTATTCAAATAAAAGGTTCACGAAGCAGTATCATTGATGTAAATATGGTCAACTCTTATAATGGTATCGATTGCGGCACACACTATCACGGACAGGACTACCTGCGCAATATCTACATGTGCGCATTGAGAAGGGGTGTATATGTGGACAGGACAGTGGATATTGGCAGAATGGAGAATATCCATATTCACCCGGGCAGCTGGTTCGAAATGGGAGCACCCGCAGAACCTATTCATGATTACCAGGTAAATAACCTGGAAGGATTTATCATAGGTCGCTGCGACTGGCAGTATATGGTAAACTGTTTTGTTATCTGGGCTAAAGTCGGATTCCGCTTTATTGAAACCCAGGGCGACCCAATCGGTAATGACCCCCAGGCCAACATCCTGATCACACATAGCGGGTCGGATGTGGGACCACTGGCTGTAGTAGTGGAAAAAACTCAGTACCATAGCGGTATCGCTTTCGTTAACTGCCAGTTTATGGATGGATTTTTAATTGAGGAAGAAAATAAGGGTCCGGTCAAACTTACTAACTGCGGCTTCTGGGGATGGGCCGAAACACTCGGAGGAACACATATTATCAATAAAGGGAAAGGGGCTGTGTATATAACCGCCTGTAATTTTGAAGCAAAAAACTGGATCGAATGCCACTGGAAACCCGATATCCCCTATATTAAAATGCTCAACGGAACACTGCACATGATGAACAGCCGCTTCCAGGATAACGGCAACACCCCCGATGCACACATCTATCTGGGCGAAAATGTCCGCTCGGCAGTTATCATTGGCAACAGCGTAGAAGACGGAAGGCTGAATATCATTAACAAGTCAAAAGGAGATGTCCAGATAATCGGGAATGTGAGTGAGTGACATGTAAAGACCCCTTTCCAGGCTGTTAAAAATCTGTTTCAAAAGGGCACCTCAAAAAACTCCAGAATCAAGGCTTGCAAAATTTCTAAAGTAGAAGTTGGAGGTTTTTCAAGGTACCTAAAAGTCATTTGTGACTTTCGTGGCTAATAATCGTTTTCCTGATAAATTCAACTTACTTTCCGGAATAAATTAATTAAATTCGGGTTCAATTTAAGTTTAACGAACTATTACTTTGAAAAATCAAGTAAATATTCAGGATGTTGAAAATATTTCAGTTAAGGAAATCTCTTCTCCTCATTTTTCCCTCCCCCTTTTTATACTTAATTATCCGCAGCTCTCTTCCCTGTGTTTTCATGTTTGTACACTCATTCTTTCAATACTAGTTTCCACTGAAAATATTCACGCACAGAAATTTTTAACCGATACCATATACGTTGAATTTACGGGAGACTCCCTGCCTGATATCAGCCAACTGTGTGTTCAATACATCAATGATAACCGGAATGAAGACCCAAATTTCATTATGTATCAAACCAAAAAAAAACTCCTGCTCTTCCCTGCCGATCAGGAAGTTCATCTCACAAAACCCCTGACCGAAGCTTTCCTTGAGGGTTTTACCCTTAAAGATGATTGTCCGGTCAGCTACACCCTGGAAATCAACAAGTTTGAAATCGAAAAAAGAAAAGGCCGCTTTGCCACTTCCACCTTTCTGGTAGCAGATATACCTGTGTATCAAAGCAGGAATGACTCCTTATATTACTGTGGAACATTGTATTATGACCACCTGTACAGGCCATTGAAAAAAAAAGAATCCCTGACAGAATCTGCCGGAAACCTTCTGCAAAGCTGGCATTCAACCTTTGAAACAGATATGGTGGCATTATCCACCCGTGATCAGAAGGTAATGCAGGAAATATCTCCCAACTTTATAACTAACCCGTCAATCCGGCCCCTGCTTATGAATATTCAGACAGGCATTTTCGGCGGACGCAAATGGTACGGTTTCCAGGGAGAAATATTCTTCACGCGTCCCGAAACTAATAAAAACAGTAAATATGTGTCAGGGATAATCCGGTATCAGAATAATCCGGATTATGAGTCTCTGGCTATTGGAAGAAACTCAGAACACTTTACATTCCGGCAGGATAAAAATCTGGTTTTTGATATTGACCTGAATATACTGCTTGGATTTCTCAAATGGAAAAATCTGGAGGCTAACAAACCTACCATATATCAGATAATAAACGGGGAAGTATCATCGGTTCAAAGTATTATGTTTAACAGACAGAATACACAGGGATTCACTGCCCGGATTGGAACCATGGAAACTCTCGGATATATCTATGATAAAAAATTGAGGTTCCAGATTGGGGGGTTTGCAGGCCTTGGATATAAATTTTGAAATACATAGTTAACCTTTGTGTTATCCTTCGTGTCCTTCGTGGTTAAATACGTATGAACCACAAAGGACACGAAGGATTTCACAAAGGACACAATGAAATATCGTAATAAAACATTAGTAAATGCCTGGGAAAATAAAAATATTTATTATAAAAGGCCCTCTATTCCTTTTCAGAATTTTTATTCCTGCAGTGTTATGTTTCTCTTCCGGTATTTTGAATGCCCAGAATTACGCGGTATCGGGTTACATCATTGACGGTCAGACAAAAGAAACCCTGATCGGGGCTAATGTATATATTCCTGCCACAGGAAAAGGCGTGATCTCCGACCGCTATGGTTATTATCAGCTCGCAGGACTCCCCGCAGGAAAACACGTGCTCATGTTCTCATACGTAGGCTGTGAAACATTTGAAATGGATATTGAAATCAAAGACAGGGGAATCACTTTACCTGAAATTGAACTGACACCCGTTCCTGTAAAGATTGACGAGGCGATGATCATTGCATCAGGGCCCGATAAAGCAGCCGACAAACAGATCGAAACCAGCATGATAGAATTAACCCCTAAAATGATACAGTCAATTCCCACTGCACGCAACGATGTTTTTTCCGCCATTAAATTTCTCCCGGGAATTGACCGTACTGAACCTTTTTCCCCCTTATTCACAGTCAGGGGTGGTGAACCCGGTGAAAATGCCGTTATGCTTGACGGCGTTATGATATATAACCCATACCACTCCAGTATCAGCTCAGGAATATTCAACACCCGGACGATAAAGTCCGTTGACATGCTGGTTGGCGGATTCGGCGCTGAATACGGGGGAAGAAACTCCTCAGTGATGTATATCTCCACCAAAGACGGAAACAGCTCTGAACTACACGGTGAAATGGAACCCAGTACTTTTCATTCAAAAGCCTTCCTTGAATTTCCTGCAGGCGAAAAAGGGTCGGCTGTGATTGCCGGCAGATACTTTTTCGATATCTTCTCCTATTTCGTTATGCAAACCACAAGCTATTTCTATGATTACAATATCTCCTACACCTACCGCATGAACCGTAACAACAGGTTCACCCTGAAATATTTCCAGTCGCACGACCGTAATGTCATTGACATGCATACATTTTATAAATATATTGACAATACACTGGGCTGGAATATTTACGAAGATTTTGATTTTCTTATGACGGACAAATGGACGAACAGGGCAGCCACGCTCATTCACAAATGGATTGTCAGTCCGAGGGTATTTGTCCGTTCGCAGCTTTATTACTCGTCTCACAGTTCGGAAAACAATTCATCCTTTGATTATCGCCTGCCGGAAGTGCTTGACGGGGACAGTACCTATACCAATATTCAGTTAAAGACCAGCTCCGGATTTAACAACCGGATAGCCGATATCTCTGCAAAAACAAGGATAAACCTTACCCTTGCCAGGTTTAGCACATTAACGGCAGGGGCAGAATACAATGATTATTCGTTCAGGAACAGTGCTGTGATCAATGAAACGAACCAGGGAAGCCTTATCCGCCATCCCCGGCAATGGTCTTTGTTTGCCGAAAACAAACTGGAGGCAGGACCAGTAATTATCCGCCCGGGGATCAGGTGCGTCCTCTATGATCACACAAACTGGCAGTATGAGCCAAGGATGAATATGGTCATAAACCTGCCTGCAGCTTTTAAATTCCGTGCAGCATGGGGATTATATCACCAGTACGTTATCAGCATGAATACCAATGAGGTGGAAATGAACCAGGCGGTTGATTACTACTTTCCCCT
>CAYVTV010000067.1:0-17593 GCA_964454295.1 uncultured Bacteroidaceae bacterium | reverse complement strand
TTCACCCGCCAACGGGCGCAAGGCTCCTCTGTTCGTTGCATTAAGAATTAAGAGTAGAAAGTTCATAAAGTCGAAAGTGGAAAGGTGGCAACTATGCAAACTTTGCAAACTTTATAAACTTTACAAACTTTATGAACTCCATATCCCGTTTTTCCATCACCCGCAATTCATCCCACAACGGGATGCTCATAAAACTACGAATTTGTCCCAAATTCTTGTTTTATGGCACTTTCAACTAAATCAAACAGGTTTAAGCCCGATAAGAATTAATGTAAATGCTAACCAAAGTATTATAATAACCGCTTCATTTGTAACATTAAGTTTTCTTAATGCATCTTTCTCTGCTGAGGAGCGAACGAGCGATACTACCAGCAACGCAATGATCGGTAAAAATCCCAGATATATCATTACTCCTGCACCCGGCCAATGCATGACTTTAAACAGAAAACCCAGTGATATAACAACCATGGCGATATAAACACAAATATTGGAGATCTTTTGCATCATATCAGTGGCATATTTCTGTTTGTCAATGAAGAGTAGGGTGGCATATAAAACTGCAAAAAGAGCTATGCCCACTACAATGATTATTCCTGCACCGGGCCAGTGCAGTGTTTTAAAAATACTGCCCACTAAAACAATGAGCGCAGAAATAATCCCTGAAAGACTTGTGATTTTTTTCATAATGGTAAGTTTTATGGCCTACTTTTTTACCGGTGAACCGGTGGGATTTCGGCGTTAATCCCTTATGATGAGGTAAATGTAAAATATATATTAATATAATGCAATTTTTTACATTGATTATTAAACTCTTATTCATTTAAAAAATTAATTCTCTAAAATTTCTTTAGCATGTTGAGAAAGAGTTACCGGGGAATCAAAAAATATTTGACTTGTATCTTTAAATTAGTTAATTTAGTTGTGTTAATCCCAATATGTTCTCTTATTAAAAACCTTCTCTGTAATATTACCTGCTTTGATTGAGCAACAATAAACATTATGTTTTATCACAATTAAATTTCCTGAAATGAAAAGAATATTTTCACTTTTAGTATTTATGACTATATGCGCATTCCTGCCCCGGCATGCAAATACCCAGGCACCTGAAAAAATGAGCTACCAGGCAGTTATCCGTAACGCAGGCGGCCAACTGCTAACCAGTCAGAGTATTGGCATTCGCATCCAGATACTTCAGTCGTCAGAGTTCGGTGCCGCGGTATATGTGGAAACCCACACCCGTTCTACCAATGCCAACGGACTGGTAACACTTGAAATCGGTGAAGGTGCCGTTGTGATGGGCTCTTTCTCCGGAATAAACTGGGCTGCCGGCCCCTATTATCTGAAAACCGAAATCGACCCTACAGGAGGAACAAGTTACAGTATCATAGGCACAAATCAGTTGTTAAGTGTATCCTATGCACTTCATGCAAAGGAATCCAATTACCTGAAAGGTAGTATTACAGAAAGTCAGATAAGCGACTTGAAAAACTACCTTACAGCTGAATCCGATCCTGTTTTCAGTGCCTCACCTGCACAGGGCATTACCGGCACCAACATCACCAACTGGAACAATAAATTAGACAGTTACACGGAAACCGACCCTGTATTTGGAACATCGGTTGCAAGCAATATTACAACACCCGACACTGCTAACTGGAATTCTGCCTTTGGCTGGGGTGATCATGCAGGACTGTATAGGTCTGATTCATGGGTTCCCTCATGGACAGATGTAACAGACAAGCCATCGGCTTTTCCACCCTCGGCACACTCACATTCCGCTGCGGATATTAATAGCGGCACATTAGACGTTGCAAGGGGTGGGACAGGGTTGGCATCATACACTGAGGGTAACTATATTCGTGCCTCCGGTGCGACCACTTTGGAGCAGCGCACGCCTGCACAGGTGCGTGCCGACATAGACGCAGGAACTGTAAACAGCATTGCCACCGGTAACGGGATAACCGGGGGAACAATAACCACAACAGGTACTTTAGGCTTAACAGGACAGGCTCTTGCCTTGCATAACCTGGGTACCAATGGCATGATTGCCAGAACAGGTGCAGGTACCGTGGCGGCACGAACCATTACAGCAGGTACAGGAATAACCGTTACTAATGGAAATGGCGTAAGTGGTAATCCTACTATAGCAGCAAAAATATACTCAGTAGGCGACTTTGCTCATGGCGGCATTGTATTCTGGGTTGATGCAACCGGACAACATGGGCTTGTATGCGCCAAAACTGACCAAAGTACTGAAGTAAGATGGTATGCAGGAACGTATACAAATACAATGGCAAGAGGAACTGGTCCTAAGGCAGGTTTTATGAATACTGCCATAATTATAGCTAACCAGGGATATGGTGACGGCAGTACTTATGCAGCACGTATTTGTAATGAGTTGCTGGTAACCGAAGATGGCATAACCTATGGAGATTGGTACCTGCCTTCAGCGTTTGAATTAAATCTGATGTTTATTTATAAAACAGCTATTAATAATACTGCTACGGCAAATGGAGGTAGCGCATTTGCCAGTGCCTGGTATTGGAGTTCTTCCGAGTACAATAGCGGCACCGCGTGGAGGCAGGACGGTGGCCTCACGAACACCGGCGATAAGGGCAACGCAGGCAGAGTGCGTGCCGTTCGGGCTTTTTAGCTATTTATCCATTTAACAATTTATTCCTCCTTTGGCGGGGCGATTTTTTTGAAAAAGGCATTATATTACGAATTCCAGGTTTTTCAGGTGTTTTTTATTCAGGTCGTGTTTTTCCTGTTAATATGGGGTTTTATTATAAACACTAATTTGTGTCTGTCCATTATGTCCGATTATTTAACACCGCATCACAGGGGAGGTTAACAAAGTGTTTCCGGCTTTTTTCCTGGTTTGATTATTCCCTGGAGTATGGTTTAAAGGCGGTATGGCCGTTATATGGAAATTCAACTCTTGTGAAAATGCTGATCAGTAATGATAGTTTTTCCATTTTCTCCCTGACATTGATACAGAATAAAATACTTCGTGTAAAATCTAAAGTTAACAGATAGGGCCGGACAAAAAAATATAAAAATTATTTTTTAATTCGGAAAAATGTCGTAAATTTACAGACAAATTACGTAATCATGAATCCAAATGAATTAAATGAAGCCATGATCAGGTACGAGTCTCTCGGCAACGGGAACATCGTTTACCTGATCCAGTCGTCCCGTGAGGGGATTTCCTTCAGCCAGTTTCAGCAACTTTCAGAAAATCTGCCTTTCTCCATGAGGGAATGGAGTGAAATTCTGCATATTTCCGAGCGTACTATCCAGCGGTACAAAAAGGAAAGCCTGGTTTTCGAACCTCTTCAGTCAGAAAGAATTCTTGAAATAGCTCTGCTGAAGCGAAAAGGTATTGATGTTTTTGGTAGTGAAAAGAATTTCTATACCTGGCTGAAAAGTGTCAATCCTGCTCTTGGGGGTATTACACCCCGCGAACTTCTTGATAATTCGTTTGGAATAGGCCTGATAAAGGATGAATTGCTCAGAATTGAACATGGTGTTCTGGCATGATAGTCTTTCGTTTATGCAAATCAGTCTGGCAAAACGACTTGTCGGGTAAGGGAGCGGAGATTTCCGGTGGTCGCTGGAACAGCAAAGGGAAGCCTTTGCTTTATACGGCTTCTTCCCGCGCATTATGTGTTGCGGAAATTGCGGTTCATACTCCTCTGGGTTGCCTGCCTCACGATTTTTCCATGGTGGAAATAAAACTTCCTGGTCAGATTACTATAAAGGAAGTTCATGAAAATGAATTACCTGAGCACTGGCAGGCATTTGAACATCGTAACATTACACAAACCATCGGAGATCGTTTTATTTCGGGTAATACATCACTGGTTTTAAAGGTTCCTTCAGCGTTAGTACAAGGGGATTATAATTACCTGATCAATCCGGAACATCAGTACAAAAAGCATATCAGTATTGTCAGGTGTGTACCTTTCCGGTTTGATAACAGGTTGTTTAAATGAAGAGTGGTTACGTGGTTTCCACCTAATCACCAACACCCCCCATAATATCATTCACCAACCTTGGAACATATGAATCATACCTTTTATCCGGTGAAGAACCTCCTGTTTTCATGTTCCGTATAATGGTTATCAATGGGGCGTCTTTAATATTGAGATCTTTGATGACCATTAGAGCAGACATAGAGACAAATACTCCGTTGATCTCCGGCGGAGTTAATTCTCCAAATACGGTAACTGCTGTCAGATGATCATTCGAGTCTCCGTATTCAGCCAGCGCCCTGGCAGCTGCTGTTTTAACAAACGGAGATGTGTCTGACAGGGCTGAATGCAGTAATGACCGGGATGCAGCAACAGCTTCCTTTCCTCTGATCAGTATTCCCATGATAGCCCAGTAACGTACGGCAATGTCTTTATCTTTATACAATTTATGCAATTTGGGTAATGCTTCCTGGTCAAATCCTGATGCGATTCCGGCGGCTCTGAATATGCGCCGCATCGGATATGATTTTCTTGCGCGGGCCATATCATACGGGGAATCTCCCCGGGATCGCAGGTGCATTTCCCCCTCCGGGAGAAAACCAACATCACGGATCTTAATGGCATGTTTTCGTTGTGCTTTGCGTAGTTTTCCGAGTATCTTTTTATGTTCACCTGAAGTTGCGAGATTATTTACCTCATCGGGATCATTCATGAGGTCATATAATTCTTCGGGATCTTTTGGTGTTTTCCAGAATATAGACTGTGCTTCGTTGGTTTTTCCCTGGTCATACAGTTCCCGCCATATACGGGTGGTGGGAGTCTGGAACTGGTAATTCAGCCGCTGTCCCTGGGAAAGGTGCGGCATGTAATTACGGATATATACATAGCGGCCGTCGGTAACGCTTCTTACAAGATCGTAAGCTTCATCCATCCTTGACCTGAGCCCGTGAAGGTACTTTTGCGGTTTGGACTGGTAAGGTCCGGCAAAAGCATGTCCCTGCATCCACTTAGGGGGCTTGATCCCTGCAATACTCAGCAGGGTGGGGGCCAGGTCAACAAAACAAACCATGCGGCCGGATTTGCCTCCCGGCTGGTATTCTTTCGGGGCCAGGTGCTGCCATTTTTCAGGGAAATATATAACAAGGGGCACATGAAGTCCGAGATTGCAGGGCCAGCGTTTCCCTCTGGGCATGCCGGTGCCATGGTCGCCATAGTAGAATACAATGGTCTCTTCCGTCAGACCCGCGTCTTCCAGTTCTTTTAAACGCATTCCGGCATCTGCATCAGCCATACTTACACAATCGTAATACTGTGCCCAGTCCTGCCGTACTTCAGGTGTATCAGGATGAAACGCAGGTACACGCACTCTGGCGGGATCAAGTACCTGCTCATGTGGTCTCTGCCGTATCCGGCTTTCGTGACTTTTCAGGGAATTAAATACAGCAAGGAAAGGCTGACCGTCGGACCGGTTTTTCCAGTGGGCGTTATCGGAAGATTCATCCCATAAGTCCTCCGGTTTCCGGAGGTTATAATCTTCCTTTGCATTATTCGTGCAATAATATCCGGCTTCACGTAAAAACTGAGGGTACATTTTTGTGCCGGATGGCATGGGCACCATCGACCGCATATGTTCGCTACCTGTACTGGAAGGATACATTCCGGAAATAATGGCCGTACGGGCAGGGGCACATACAGGTGCGGTTGACCATGCTTTGGTAAAAATCATACCTTTAGATGCCAGTCCGTCAATATTAGGGGTAACGGCAAGGGTGTCCCCGTAACAACCCATATCCGGTCCGTGGTCTTCACTCGTGAGCCACAGGATATTGGGCTTATCTGCTGAAAAGGAAGTGGTGGAGAGGGCAAAAGCGCTGGCTAAAATGATACAACTTTTCATTATTGTTATTAATTTTAATAGATCGTTAAACTTTTATATTGCGTTGATAATGAGTATTTTAACATATCAGGTATAGATTATCTATATTATTGATATACAACACATTGCGCCTTTGCGCCTTTGCGTTAATTTTTATTTAACGAACTGTTGAATTTAGAACTGATGGTTTATTGATGATATCTTGCAGAATGGTTTTTTAATTTAAAAAAAACGCAAAGGCGTAAAGGCGCAAAATGTTCATTATTAATTATATGCGTAATATAATACGATAAAGAAGAAATGTTCATTTTGACCGCAATAAAAAAGTATAGCATACTAATAAACCGAAATATAAACTTCTCACTATTTATCCACCTCAACCACTGCCATATTTTCCTTGCTGTATAAACCTTTTTTAAGTTTTTCTGCCACTTCGGTAAATGCGCTGATGGTGTATTCCACATCTTCCAGGGTATGCACTGCTGTCGGAATGATCCTCAGCAGGATCATCCCTTTGGGAATGACAGGATAAACAACCATAGAGCAGAAAATAGCATAATTTTCCCTGAGGTCGACAACAATATTGGTTGCTTCAGCGAGACTGCCATGGAGAAATACAGGTGTGACACAGGAATCTCCTTTCCCGATGTCAAAACCTTTGGCTCTGAGGCCATTCTGCATAGCCCGCACTATCTTCCATAAATTATCTTTATGTTCGGGTTGTGTCTGCAGCATTTCAAGCCTTTTCAGTGCACCTATCACCATCGGCATGGGCAGTGATTTGGCAAATATCTGGCTGCGCATGTTATATGCAAGAAATGCAACAACATCTGCGGATGCAGCTACAAATCCGCCAATACCGGCCATTGATTTTGCAAAGGTCGCGAAATACACGTCAATGTCATCCTGAACACCAAAATGTTCACCTGTTCCGGCACCGGTCTTACCCATTGTGCCAAATCCATGTGCGTCATCAACAAGAAGGCGGAATTTGTATTTCTTTTTCAATGCTGCTATTTCATCAAGTTTCCCTAAATCACCCACCATTCCAAACACACCTTCGGTGATTAAAAGAATACCTCCTCCGGTTTGTTCAGCTAATTTTGTAGCACGCTGAAGCTCCCGTTCGCATTTCCCCATATCGTTGTGTGGGTAAACAAACCTTTTCCCGATGTGCAGCCTTAAACCGTCAAGGATGCATGCGTGGGCTTCTGAATCGTAAACCACCACATCCTTCCTGTCGAGGAGTGTGTCAATAATTGACACCATGCCCTGATATCCGTAGTTCAGCAGATATCCGGCTTCCTTCCCTACAAAATGAGCCAGTTTAGTCTCCAGTTCTTCATGAAAAACGGTTTGTCCCGACATCATCCTGGCTCCCATGGGGTACGCCATGCCGTACTTAGCCGCTGCCTCTGCGTCAGCTTTTCTTACTTCCGGATGATTTGCCAGGCCGAGGTAATTGTTTAAACTCCAGTTTAACACCTCTTTTCCGCGAAACTTCATTCTGGGTCCTATTTCACCTTCAAGTTTCGGAAACATGAAATAACCATGTGCCTGTTTCATATACTGGCCAAGAGGCCCCTTGTTTCTTTCTATCTTGTCAAAAATATCCACGTGTTTAATTTTAAGGTTAATAATACCGGCAAATTTAGCTTTTTTTAAATATATGCAAAAGGATTACTATTTTCTCATTTCAATCATCAATAAATAAAGTATCAGGTAAAGAGGTTGACTAAAGGTAAAGAAATATTTAACCACAAAGGACACAAAGTACACAAATAATTATCAGTCAGGAATATATACATTGTGTCCTTCGTGCGTACTTTGTGTCCTTTGTGGTTAAAATACTTATGAGGCAGCCCCTCTACAAAAAAATAACGGAATAATTTCCCCCTTTCATACATTTATTATATTTTTGCAGATTATTTTAGATGATGTATAAAAAGATAGCGTTTTACCTTTTTCTCTCGGTGGGTACCATATCCTGCGGAAAGTACGAAAAATTACTTAAAAGCAGTGATTACACGCTCAAATACGAAAAAGCCTTTGAGTATTACAATAATGCTGAATATGTGCGATCTGCCACTTTATTCGAACAGATAGCAAGTATTTACAGGGGAACGGTGAAGGCTGATACAGTGCAGTTTTACAGGGCAAAAAGTTATTTTTATCAGAAAGACTATATTATGGCCGGACACTATTTCCAGGAGCTCGTATCCACATTTCCCAATAGTGCCTTTGCCGAAGAATCGTCATTCCTTGAAGGTTTTTGCGAATATAAGCAATCTCCCCGCCCAAGTCTCGATCAATCCAATTCCTACAATGCAATAGCAAAACTCAGCCTGTTCCTGATAAAATACCCCAACAGTGAAAGAGCCGGGGAAGCAAAAAGTATCATAAAGGAAATGGAAGAAAAACTGGTGGAAAAATCTTTTATAAGCGCAAAATTGTATTACGACCTGGGAGCATACAAATCAGCCGTTATTGCACTAAGAAACAGTCTTAATGAATATCCTGACACAAAATACAGGGAGGAACTGCTCTTTATGATCCTCAAATCCCATTTTATGATAGCTCAGAACAGTGTTGAGGATAAAGTGCTTGACAGGTTTCAGGCTACAGTGGATGAGTATTATTCCTTTATTGGAGAATATCCGGAAGGGAAAAATGCGCTCGAGGCTAATAAAATCTATGAAACATCCATGAAGATTCTTGGTGATAATTACGAAACAGATAATTAATTTTATATACTTTTAAGGAATGATTGACTATAAAAAAAGTAAAGCATCGGTTAATACCGTTACCATAGATACACGAATGCTTGATAAGGGTACCGGTAATATTTATCAATCGGTTATGATCTGTGCAAAAAGATCAAACCAGATTTCGGTGGAGATGAAACAGGAACTTAACCGTAAACTGGAAGAGTTTGCTTATTATACTGATAACCTTGAGGAAGTTTTTGAAAATAGGGAACAAATAGAGATTTCCAAATTTTATGAACGGCTTCCAAAACCTGCTAATATTGCCTTGCAGGAATTCCTTGATGACAAAATTTATTTCAGGCTGCCTGAGATTATGAAGTCTGAAGAGACAATTTCATAAAACTATTACAATTATGCGGCTTAAGGGTAAGAATATACTTCTGGGCATTACTGGTAGTATTGCTGCCTTTAAATCAATACATCTGCTCCGGCTATTAATTAAAGAGGGCGCCGATGTTCAGGTCGTCATCACTCCTTTTGCCGAAAAGTTCGTTACCAAAGGAACCATAGCCACTCTATCCAGACACCCTGTGCTGAGTGAGTTCTTCCGTGAAGATGGTATGTGGAACAGCCATGTTGAACTTGCCGGTAAGGCCGATATTTTTATTATTGCCCCGGCAACAGCCACAACTCTCTCAAAAATGGCGAATGGTATGCCCGACAATCTCCTGCTCGCAGTGTATCTCGCAGCCAGATGTCCGGTTGCTTTTGCTCCGGCTATGGATGTGGACATGTATAACCATCCGGCTACAAAGAAAAATATCGAAATTCTTCAATCATTCGGAAATATTCTTATTGAACCGCAAACAGGGGAACTTGCAAGCGGGTTGGAAGGCAAAGGCCGGTTGAGAGAAGCTGAGGATATTCTGGAAATTATTGTAAAAATACTAAACGAAAAAAAAAACTCTCCGGTAAAAGAATCCTGATCACTGCAGGTCCTACTGTTGAACCTATTGACCCTGTCAGATATATCAGTAATTACAGTTCCGGGAAAATGGGTTATGCCATCGCCCAGGCCTGCGCCAATCAGGGAGCAGAAGTAATTCTTGTAAGCGGCCCTGTTCATTTTCATTACACTCACTCTAAGGTTAAGATCATTCGGGCTGATACGGCCAGGCAAATGTATGATGCTTGTATAAGCCATTTTTCTGATGTGGATGCAGCGGTTTTATCGGCAGCAGTAGCTGATTTTTCTCCTTCAGAACCATATAACAGTAAACTGAAAAGAAGCAGTGAGGAGTTAATTATCCGTTTCAGCCCTACAGATGATATTGCAGCAGAACTGGGTAAGAGAAAAACGAAGGAGCAGGTTCTCGTAGGATTTGCCCTCGAAACAACCGATGAAGTGGAGAATGCTATCGGAAAAATGAGAAGAAAAAATTTTGACTTCATCGTACTTAATTCCTTCAATGATCAGGGAGCAGGATTTGGAGGCGATACGAATAAAATTACTATCATTGATAAAAACAATAATATTGATAAATTTGAGTTAAAATCAAAGAACGAAGTTGCATCAGATATCGTTGATAAACTAACGGCATTTATGATATGAAAAAAGTCTTATCCATATTACTGTTTACAGGTTTAGTGCACTATGCCTGTTCCCAGGAGCTAAAGTGTAACATACAGGTAATTACACAACAGATTCAGGGTACCAACAGGCAGGTTTTCCAGACAATGCAGGAAGCTATGTTTGAGTTCATGAATAACAGGGTATGGTCAAATCATGTATTTGGCCCTGAAGAAAGAATTGAATGTAACCTCATGTTTAATTTAACCGAACAATTATCAGCTGATGAATTCAGGGGAACGCTCCAGATACAGGCACGCCGGCCGGTATATAACACCAACTATAATACGGTGATGCTTAACTACGTGGATAATGACATTCAATTTAAATATATTGAATTTGAACCACTCGAATTTGAGATAACTTCCCACACTTCAAATCTGACTTCCATACTTGCTTTTTATGCATATGTTATCCTGGCTCTGGATTATGACTCATTTGGATATGAAGGCGGCACCCCCTTCTGGCAGACAGCTGAAAAAATAGTTGACAACGCTCAGAATGCAAGGGAACCCGGATGGAAACCCTATGAAAGTACCAGCCATAAAAACAGGTACTGGCTGGCAAAGGATTTTATGGATGCAGACTATAGTCCTGCACGTGAATTTATTTACAGGTACCATCGTCAAGGATTAGACATGATGGACGGGAAAATAGCAGAAGGCAGAGCTGAAATAGCCGGCAGCCTTGAACTTTTGCAGACCATATTCAGAAAAAAGCCGGATCCGTTTATGCAACCTTTACACATGATCTTTGATACCAAGGCAGATGAGATAATCAATGTTTTTGCAGAATCTTTTCCTGAAGAAAAAAACAGGATATATCAATTGCTGACAGAGATAAACCAGGCAAATGCCACCAAATACAAAAAGATTCTTGAAAATCCCACAAATTAACCCGGAAAAGTATGCTCCGCTCACTGCAAATTCAGAACTATGCGTTAATAAATGAACTAAGTGTTGACTTTAGCAGCGGCTTAACTACTATCACAGGAGAAACAGGGGCAGGGAAATCCATTCTTATTGGTGCATTATCCCTTATCCTTGGTGAAAGAGCTGATAACAGGATACTGAAAGATAAAGGAAAAAAGTGCGTGGTGGAAGGAGTCCTTTATCCTGCCGATGAACTTGTTGAGAATATTCTTGAAGAAAATGATATCGAAAAAGACGATCAGCTTATTCTCCGCCGTGAAGTTAACCCAAACGGGAAATCAAGAGCCTTTGTAAATGACACACCCGTTAGCCTGCAGGTATTGAAAGATATAAGTATCAGACTGGTGGATATTCATTCCCAGCATGAAAATCTTGAACTTAATAATAACCAGTATCAGTTAATGGTAGTGGATACTTTTGCCGGAATAAATGATGAGTTAAAAGCCTACAGGGAAAATTTCAGGTTTTACAAACAGCTTATAGCTGAATTGAATACCCTGAAAAGTAATGCTGAAAATACGCAAACTGAGCGGGATTATTTTCATTACCAGTTCAGTGAGCTTGATGAAGCAAAGTTAGATGCAGGGGAACTGGCAGAACTGGAGAAGGAAGCTGAAGTATTACGACATGCTGAAGAAATTAAATCAGGTTTGTTCTCTGCCGGTAACAATATGTCGGGAGATGATCTGAATGCATTGTCTTTGCTGAGATCAGGCAAGAATGAGCTGGAAAAGATACAGCATTTTCACTCCCCTTCAGCCGGACTGCTTAACAGGATTGAAAGTCTTATTATTGAACTTAAGGATATTGCTACCGAAACAGAGTTGCTTGGAGATAAAGTGGAAATTGACCCTTCCCGCCTTCAGTTTGTTGAGGAACGTATCAGCCTGATTTATTCTTTGCTTCAAAAACACAGGCTTTCAACTGTTGATGAACTGATAGAACTGAGAAACAGTCTGAATGAAAAGATATCCGGCCTGAGTAATCTTGAGTTTCGTATCGAAGAACTGGAAAAAGTGTTACATGAAAAAAAAGAGGATATTTTATCCCGTGCTGAATCACTCTCTGAAAAACGCAGTCATTCCTTTCCTCTGATTGAGAATAAGATAATAGAACTGCTGGTGCAGCTGGGCATGCCAAATGCCAGATTTAAAATAGCAAATGAAAGGTCAGAAGAACCTGGTGAAAAGGGTTTTGACAATATCCGGTTTTTATTTACTGCCAATAGAAAGACTGAACTCCAGGATATATGCAGGATAGCGTCCGGAGGTGAATTATCACGGGTGATGCTCAGTATTAAATATATTATCTCTGGTTCTCTGGGACTTCCTTCAATTATTTTTGATGAAATTGATGCGGGTGTGTCTGGAGAGACTGCCTTTCGTGTTGGTACCATCATGCGTGAAATGGCAGGTAACAGGCAGGTTTTTGCCATTACGCACCTGCCCCAGGTTGCAGCCATGGGGAATATACATTACCTGGTTTTTAAAAATGAAGCGGAATCAGGGACAAGCACAGGTATACGATTGCTTTCCAAAGAGGAAAGAATTGAGGTAATAGCAAAGATGCTTAGCGGTGAGCAGACTACAGGGGCTGCATTGCAGAATGCAAGGGAATTGCTGGGGATTAACTAATAATTTAAGTACGAAACTTTAATCATTAAATATAAAAACAATGAAAAACATCATTATTCTCTTGCTTACTATTTCAGTTGGTACATCCTGTACCCCGAAACGGGATTCAAAAAAATCAGCTGCCGTTTTACCCGACATTGCAGTAAAAGCTTCCGGCTTTGAGACAACCATTGACGGAAAGGAGGTAAAACTCTTTACCCTGACCAATAAAAACGGCATGGTGGTTCAAATAACCAATTTTGGCGCAGCCATCGTAACCATCATTCTTCCTTCCGGAAACGGGAAATATACCGATGTGGCTATAGGCTATCCTACACTTGATCAATACCGGCAGGGAGGAATGAATGCCGGTGTTATTGTGGGAAGATATGCAAACCGAATATCTGGCGGAAGTTTTGAAATTGACGGAGTAAAATACCAGCTGGAAGTAAACCGGCCGCCAAATACACTGCATTCAGGATCAAGCAATTACGCTCAAAGGGTTTGGGATGCCGCACAGGAAGATAATTCTGTTATCCTGTCCTTGCTTTCCCCTGATATGGATGGGGGATTCCCCGGTGAACTTGCTGTAAATGTCAGGTACACACTTACTGACGATAACCGGATAGAAATGGTTTATGAGGCTGAAACGACAAAGAAAACAGTGATAAATCTTACTAATCATTCTTATTTTAATATGGCAGGGGAAGGATCCGGAGATATTCTTGATCAGCTTATTAAAGTAAATGCCGATTATATAACACCTGTGAGTCCCGATATAATACCAACAGGTGAGTTAATGGCTGTTGAAGGGTCTCCATTCGATCTGCGGGAAGAGGTAGCTATAGGTAAGATGATTGAGGATGAGCATGAGCAATTGAAGCTGGGAAAAGGGTATGATCATAACTGGGTGTTAAATAAGGAGGTGTCAGGGGAGTTGACTTTCGCTGCTTCTCTCAGGGATGCGACCACCGGATTAAGTATGAAGGTGTATACTACCGAACCCGGGATGCAGGTATATACGGGTAATTTTTTCGATGGAACATATACCGGTAAATCAGGTAAGAAATATGATTTCAGGAATGCCGTAGCACTTGAAACCCAGCATTTTCCCGATTCCCCGAACAAATCTTCATTTCCCTCAACCATACTGGAACCGGGAGAAAAATATTATCATAAGACTGTGCTGGAATTTGATTTCTGATCTTTACTTATCAAGTAAGGCTTCTAACCATAAGATATTAGCCAACGACTCAATGCAATAACCGGTAGTTTGTTTCCATCCTGGATATACTGCCGGTGAGTCGTTTAAATCAGAACTTATACCTGTCATAACACCGCCCTTTATTCCTTTGGCAGATAATGGAATGCTGCCCCCCTTGTAAATGGCAGGATGACGGGAACCAGAAGCACTTACAAAAGAGAGACTGAAAGGATTACAACCCAGCACCCAGTCGAGTTGGTTTTGTGCAATATCAACCAGTTCAGGTTTATTGAATGTTCCGGCAATCATAATTAAAACCGCAGCGGTAGAAGTGATATAAGAGGTATTCCCCTTACCGGGATGGCTGTTAATGACAGGATCAAATAATGAGTAATAATGATCTTCCGTATTCCTGCTGCCTTCAACTTTCTGATCATAAATAAACCGGGGAACAAGATTATAGGCATTCCTGTTTGCCAGAAAAGTGATATTCTTACAATAAATGTTGCTGATAATATCTACGCATGACGGAATCAAAGGGCTTTCCCCGAATGTGTTAACGAACATACACAAACCTGCTATTGTCTGCGAAGCGGAACACCCTTTTTCTGTTATACCCTGAAGCCTTGAGAATAACTCCAGGTCATGTTCAGCAGACGATTCCGGCTGATAATCAATTTGGGTTAGCAGAGAATCGGTATATTTTTCCGCCAATTTTTTATAAACTGTACTTTTATTCAGTTTATAAAGCTCACAGGCAGCTCCGATAGCTATTCCCAGTTCACAGATATTTTTTCCGGAGAAATGTGATGATGCCCGGAGAAAACAATCTTCTGCGACTCTTTTGCATTGCGTTGCTTCATGTTTATTCCCCGATAAACGGGCAATCTTCGCCTCTGTTAAAGAAAAAAGAAATTGTGTGGAAAATGAAGACGGATACGTGTTAATGAGAATATTATCTGTGCTGTTATCCTTATTATTCCTGTCGTTTTCGATACAGGAACCCGCGAAATCGACCGAGTGCATAAGATATCCTTCCGGTGCCAGCATGGAAAAGAGAAATCTGTTCCCGAATGCAATCCACCTGGTTAACAGTGAATCAATACTGTTTTCGTGATTCAATTCCTTCAATACTGACAGAGAATAAAGCAGTTGTACGGATGAATGAACTGACCAGCAGGATTCATACATGTCGTACCAGCCTAAATTTACTTCCTGAAGGTTGCCGTCATCACTTCTTTTACCGATTACCGGGTTGTTTTTCAAAATGCTTTTTATATTACTCAGGGAATCAATATATTCCAGGTGCATTCTGATCTGGTTTTTTAATATATGCTCACTAATCTCAAATTCATTACTGCGTAAACCTGCACTATATAAATAATACTTACCAGTCTCCCTGAATTCTGAAAAATCTGCCGTCAGATATTTTCCCATATCTCCGGGAATGAGATCAATGGTGCATTTAAATACAAGCTTATCTGTCTGACTGCAATAGATGTATAACGAGTCAATTACATCAGCAGGGATTACACATTTTTTGTGACTTTCAGGTTTATAACCTGACTGGTTAAGCATTATTTTTTCTGCTGTGGAATATATAAAAAAAGAGGATGGATGAAGGTCTTCCCTGAATCTCAGACCAGCCACAGCCCAATTGGTGTGATCAGCAAAAGAACCATCATCATTCGGATCGGTAACCAATTTTAAGGTCCGCGTATTTTTAATTTTTAATTTGATTTTCAATGGCTTGCTCTTTCTGTTCATAACAGGTGATTCAAATATCATCCTGTCGTCTGCAAAAACTCTGAAAACAGCAGTCCCGCCTCTGTCGTTAGTTGTTAAATTTTCATTATTATCATAAATATAATCAGGAGTAAAATTCCCGCGTGTTAAGATGCAGGAATCGATACCTGCACCGGTATCTATTCCAATTATCGCTTCAAAAATCAGATCTTGCCGGTTAACCGGAATTCTTAAATCAGATGGAGCGTGGGTTCCCAGTCCGTATTTAAATGTATGGCGGTTCATTCTTATTGAATCCTCTGTAAAGGACATATTCCTTTTAGGAGAACCGTAATAATTATTGATCTGGCTGAAGGGTATTTCATCCAGCCGGATAATGTATCTGTATTTCTTATCAGAGCAGGAGTTTGAGATGAGCAATGCTGGTAAAAGAAATAAAAGAATATAATTTCTCATTTTCCGGGGTTTGATAAAATGAAAAAAAACAATGTAGGACGATTGAGGTATATTCTATGAATCTGCCTGCGATAAAGCTACTGTATTAAATATTCCGGAAGAGATATCCGCTGAAATTTGATCCTGAAAAATTTTTCAGGATTACTTTTTAAACACTAGTACCCATAGGCATCATCATAGTATCCACTGCTGTCAGAAGGGTCGTCATAGTCATCTCCGTAACTGTCATCCATAATTCCCAGGTTTTTTAGATCATCTTCACTGAAATTTTCAAAGTCTTCAAATTCATTCTCTTCCTCTTCATAAATTTCATATTTCTCATGAAGCTTCTCAACTGCCTCATCAGAGAAGATAAAATCCTCATTCATCTCTTCCATTTTTTCCAGGAGATTTGCAGGAAAAACGAAATTAGGATTCTCCATAATTGCAGCTTCAATAAATTCAGGATCTTTAGTAAAAATATCTTTGAGCGTTGATCCCTTATACTCCCCAAAATCCAACCTGGTGTTTAAACTGTATAATTTCATGATTATTAAACAATTTTTAAAGTACGATGATATTAAAAATGACAAACTTTTTGAACAACAAATATATTTTTTTTATTACTATCAAAAACAACTTTTAAATGAAATAATTATTTTTTTTCAAAACTATTTTTTATAAGGCAATTGGGATTAATTTATTTTAACAATTCTCATTGGATAGTCTTTTCCATCTTCATTGATGGTTATTATATATATTCCTTCTTTGAGGAAAGATAAATCCAGGTATAAATATTCCGATATGGAAGAAGTCTCAAAAATTTTCAAACCATCAAGCCTGTTGAATGTCACCCTTCTGCTTTTAATACCGGTAACAAATTTAATGAATAAATTTTTTGTAAACGGATTTGGACTAATCTGAAAAAGAAGTTCTTCCGGAAATTCTTCTTGTATTACCGATGTTTTCAGAACTTTATTGTCAGGATCAATAATGATTTCGGAAACAGGTTTATCTGCTGTAAAGGCAAACCTGCGGCTATTTTGATCAAACAGGACTCTGTGTGTGTCATATGTATCGTCGGAGTAGATGATCCTGTAATCCAGGTGTGTTATGAAAAATGTTGTTTCCGCAGACGATGTTTCCTGTGTTGTTGAAATGGTAATGGAATCCTTTTCCTTATTCCATGATGAAATAAATACAGGAAAGCCCTTACCGTAATACCACTGATCAAAGAA
Source organism: uncultured Bacteroidaceae bacterium (assembly GCA_964454295.1). Taxonomy (GTDB): domain Bacteria; phylum Bacteroidota; class Bacteroidia; order Bacteroidales; genus CAYVTV01. The sequence goes on along the minus strand of CAYVTV010000067.1, from coordinate 234 downwards.
CCATGTATAATCGTTATCTGTAACTCTATTGAGTGTGTTAAGAAAATCGTCTCCTGTGGCTGTGCTGAAAGCATATTCCTCAAGGAAATCCCTTAATACCTTAAAGAACAGATCGTCATCATTAATTTCGTATCTCAGCATGTGCAAAATAGCTGCTCCCTTTTTATATGAAAGGTCTCCATGAAATATTCTGTTCTGGTTATGTGCTTCTGTGAGTGGGATGTAAATGCTTCC
>CAYVTV010000066.1:0-17623 GCA_964454295.1 uncultured Bacteroidaceae bacterium | reverse complement strand
ATAAATGTTGAATACAAAAAACCTGACCAGAGTGATTTATTCTTCCTGAATCTATTTGCCAATACAGAAGGCAGGTATGAAGGGAATCTGACGTCGGCAGTCAGGTTAAATGACAAATGGAGCACCATGGTATTTTTTCATGGTTCTATGAATAATAAAATGTTAGATCATAATAATGATGGCTTTTATGATATGCCTCTAACCAGACTGGGGAATTTTATGAACAGGTGGGAATATAAATTCGGGGAGGGAGCTCATTTACAATTTGGTTTTGAATTGCTTGATGAAAGCCGCATTGGCGGTGAGCTTGATTTCAGGGGAAGGAATGATATAAATGGCGGAATGTACGGGATAGATATTTCACTTCAGAAATTCAGGGCTTTTTCAAAAATTGGATATCACATTAAAGGAAAGCCATTTAATAGTATTGGATGGATTAATACGTTTACCGGTTACAGCCAGAATTCGCTTTTCGGGATACGAGAGCATAATGGGCGCCAGGACAGTTATTTTTCCAATCTGATATACCAGACTATACTGGGGAATACGAATCATCAGCTCAGCAGCGGCCTTACCTTCCATTATGATGATTACAGCGAGTATTTTATTGACCGTGATTATGACAGGAAAGAGATGGTGTCAGGGATATTTTCCCAATATACCTTAACGGAACCTGAGAAATATGTTTTTATGGCAGGGATGCGCATGGATTACAATTCACTATATGGACTTCTGATCACACCAAGAGTTCATATGAAATATGACATTACTGATCATTATACGCTACAGGCAACTACAGGCAAAGCATACAGGTCGGCTAATGTGTTTACGGAGAACCTGAGCCTGCTGGCCAGTTCGAGAGCGTTTATTATTGAGGATGAATTTGAAATGGAAAGTGCGTGGAATGGAGGGCTGAGTTTAGTAAGGCATTTTCATTTTTCAGGTCAGAGGGAAGGCTCATTTACCCTCGATGCATTCAGGACATCATTTCAGAATCAGGTGGTTGTTGATATTGATCATGATGTTTCTGAAGTAAGCATTTATAATCTTAGCGGTAAGTCGTATTCCAATGCAATACAGGCGGAGTTTTCCGGGGAAGTTGCGAACGGGTTGGAGCTTACCTTAGCCTACAGGTTCAATGATGTTAAGGTTGAACAAACCGGCGGGTTAATTCAAAAACCATTTGTCGTAAGAAATAAAGGCTTGTTTACCACTACATACACCCTGCCTTCGGAAAACTGGACAATTGATCTTACCGTTCAGTATAACGGAAGTGCAAGAATACCGGATACATCCGGTAATCCTGAAGATTACAGGATGGAATCAAGGTCGCCGGACTATTTTATTGTTCATTCCCAGTTAACACGCAGGTTCAGATGGCTTGATCTGTATGCGGGTGTGGAGAATCTTACCGGTTACAGGCAGAAGCATGCAATAATCGGTGCTGATGATCCTTTTGGCGACCATTTTGATGCCACTTTAATATGGGGTCCGTTAACGGGAAGGATGGTGTATGGGGGGATAAGGGTGAATGTGTTTTAATAAGGGATCACGGGATCACGCTATCACGGGATCGAGGGATCAAATGAAAATTTGTTTACATATTAGTATTATTCAAAACCTAAGAAATTCCAATTTTAGCAGAAAGTTCATAAAAATACCAGCAATCTCCCACTTGATCCCGTGATAGCGTGATCCCGTGATCCCTATTTCTTCTTTCCCTGGTTAGCCACCGCCTGCATAGCTTTTTTCACTGCTTCTTCGTCTCCAAGGTAGTAGTGTTTAAGAGGCTTAAGGTTTTCATCCAGTTCATATACCAGCGGCATACCAGTAGGTATATTAAGAGCAAGGATTTCCTCATCGCTCATATTGTCGAGGTATTTCACCAGTGCGCGAAGACTGTTGCCGTGTGCAACAATGATTACTTTCTTTCCTGTTTTGATAGTCGGGGCGATAGTATCGTGCCAGAAGGGGAGGAATCGATCAACGGTATCTTTGAGACATTCGGTAAGAGGGATGTCTTTTTCATCCATATCGTTGTACCGGGGCTCGTTACCCGGATACCTGGGGTCTGATTTTTCGAGGGCAGGAGGGGGTATATCGTAGCTGCGTCTCCATATAAGTACTTTTTCTTCACCATGAAGCTCGGCAGTTTCTGCCTTGTTGAGTCCCTGCAGAGCGCCATAATGTCTTTCATTCAATCTCCAGTTTTTTACAAAAGGGATCCAGAGAAGGTCCATTTCGTCCAGAGATATCCAGAGCGTTTTTAAAGCACGTTTCAGAACGGAAGTGAATGCAATGTCAAAAGTAAAACCATTTTCTTTCAGGACTTTGCCGGAATTTTGGGCTTCGAGTATTCCTTTTTCTGTAAGGTCAACATCTGTCCATCCTGTGAAACGGTTTTCGAGGTTCCACTGACTTTCACCATGGCGTAAGAGAACTACTTTGTACATGTTATAAACAATTTTATTATAAATAAATAACGTATTAATTCTTTTCCTTTGTGTTCCTTTGTGTTCCTTTGTGTTCCTTTGTGTTCCTTTGTGTGTACTTTGTGTTCCTTTGTGGTTAAATATTTTCCCCGAAAGAAACAAAGGATTTCACAAATAAAATGAATTATATTTCTGTTCTGTCAATGTGAACAGGGACAACAAATATAGTAATTATTTTACTTTACTTTGCCATGGTATACATATCCCAGATCCTTAATGGTATTTTCAACAACGGCAAGGTTTATGGCCTCACCGGAAAGGTTAACCGTCCCCTTGCTGATATCAGCTTCAACAGAAGTAACACCCTGAATCTGTCCAAGATTTTTCTCAACTGTCATTTTACAATGGGAACAAGTCATTCCATTTACTTTTATAGTTATTTCAGGCATATTTTCGTTTTTAATATTTTTATCTTTAACAAAAGGAATTACATATTTTCTTATCAGTCCGTTTATTAACAAACCCGTAAGAATGATAGCTGATGACAGCTGAAGCCAGTATGGGAGGAAGTTATGTTGATGTTCACCATGGTGAGCGTGACTCATCGTGTTCAGAAAAAAATCTCTTGGGATCAGCTCATTGATGAGTATACCAAAGAACAGCGCTCCGGTTATAATAGAAAACATGTATGTAAGTAATGTTTTGCGTCCCATAGTATTGCCGATCACCGAGATTGTTGCCGCATTGGTAGCAGGTCCGGCCATAAGGAATACAATTGCAGCTCCGGGAGAGAGGCCTTTCATGATAAGAACGGCGGCAATGGGGACGGAACCTGTTGCACAAACATACAGTGGAACAGATGCAACAAGAACAACCAGCATGCTGATAAAATCATTGTTCATGTACCGGCTGAAAAAATCATCGGGTATAAATACTGCCATAAGGGTGGCAATTAACAGGCCTATCACCAGCCATTTAACGATATCCTGGAAGAAATCAACAAAAGCATATTTAAGCATTTCACGCAGTCCGGTTTTTTTCCCTGGCTGGTCAACGGATGCAGGTTTAATCACAGGTTCCTTATGAATGGTTTTATCTGTCTTATTGGTGAGGATTCCGCCGAAAATGCCGGTAAAGAATGCAATAACAGGCCGGATGACAGCTAATGGCCAGCCAAGAAGCGACCATGTTACCATGATGGAATCAATACCGGTCTGGGGCGTTGAGATAAGAAAAGATACAGCGGAACCTTTAGATGCACCGTTTTTATGGAAGGATATTCCTGTAGGTATAACACCGCAGCTGCAGAGAGGTAGAGGTATTCCGATAAGTGCAGCATTGATCACAGACCTGGTATTATTTTTACCCAGGTATTTGTATATTTTATTTTCAGGAAACCAGGCATAAAGAATTCCGGCAAAGAGGAATCCGAGGAGAAGGTAAGGGGCCATCTCAAGTGTGAGGTATGTCAGCTCATGCCAGAAGTCAGTAACGAAATTCATAATTTATAATTATGTTACAAAGAGAAATACAGAGTTATTTACTTTAATTAAAAAACCGGGATGTCTTAAAAGTGTTTTTAACCACCAAGCACACGACATATATATCATTGATTTATAACGCTTTGTGTCTTTTGCGTTATCCTTTGTGGTTAAACATATTTTAACTTATGAGACAGCCCCTAATGTATGTTTGCCTGATTATATAACAATTCGGATAGCGTAAAGTTCGTTAAAGGAACAGCAATAAACTGACAGCCATAACAGCCATTCCTCCTATGAGTCCATAAATGGAAAGGTGGTGATGGCCATATTCTCTTGCTGTGGGAAGGAGTTCATCCAGGGAGATAAAGATCATAATGCCTGCAACAGCTGCAAATGTAACACCGAGCAGGGTAGGGCTGAAGAATGATTTAAGAAACACCAGTGCGATCAGTGCCCCGAAAGGTTCGGCAAGTCCGGAAAGAAAAGACAGCAGGAAAGCTTTTCTCTTATTACCGGTTGCATAGGAAACCGGTACGGATACTGCGATACCTTCGGGAATATTATGAATGGCAATGGCAATAGCTGTGGGAATGGCTATTTTCAGGTCAGCGAGACCTGCTATGAATACCGCAATTCCTTCCGGAAAATTATGTATGGCAATGGCAAGAGCAGTAAAAAGACCCATCCTGTAAAGCTTTTTATTTTTTGCCTCTTTGTGTCCCTTAATTTCTTCCACACGTTTGATTTCATGGGGGTTTTCAGCGGAGGGTATCAATCTGTCTATAACACCAATAAATGCAATACCTGCAAAAAAGGAAACCACTGTTATCCAGGTACCTGTAACTTCGCTATGATTTTCGATAAGAAGTATTTTTGCCTTATTGAATATTTCAACCATTGAAACATAGATCATAACACCTGCTGAAAAACCAAGAGCAACCGACAGGAACTTTGTATTTGTCGTTTTGGTGAAAAAAGCCAGTGCACTGCCTATACCGGTAGCAAGTCCTGCAAAGAGGGTAAGCAGGAACGCGAAGAGGATATTGTTGAATTCAGCGGTGGGCATATACAATTTCCGGGTTCATCAGGGGTTAATTCATATTGATTAGAACGGGGTTAACCGTATCTTTTTACTTGCTGTAACGACCATATTTACTGATCAGGAAAAGAAGTATTATTCCCAGTGCAATGAATGGCAGGCTTAGGAGCTGTCCCATATTCATGTTTATATTGCTGATCATGTTTATTTCGAATTCTGACTGTTCAAATTTCAGGTATTCTATCAGAAAACGGGCGGTGAAAAGTGAAATAAGGAACCAGGAAAAGATAATGCCCTCTTTCAGTTTATCTCCGTATTTTCTTATTACATAAAACAAAACTACAAAAATGAGGATATAACTTAAAGCTTCATAAAGCTGTGTGGGGTGGCATGGAAGATGTTTACCCAGAAGCTCCCCGGTATGTGGATCGTAAAAGTTAATCCTGCTCCTGTCGCGGATAAACCGGAATCCCCAGGGGAGGGAAGTGGGTTTCCCGTAGATTTCTGAGTTCATGAGGTTTCCAAGGCGTATACAGGCTCCTCCAAGAGCGGTTACAATGCTTATCCGATCGATAAGCCAAAGAAAAGAGAATTTGTATTTTCTTACATAGAGGAACAAGCCTGCCAATATCCCTAATGCCGCCCCGTGGCTGGCAAGACCCCCTTTCCACACTAATAATATTTCCAGTGGATTCTTCAGGTAATAGTCTGCATCATAAAATAAACAATGCCCGAGACGTGCGCCAATGACTGTCCCAATGGCTATATATAGTGTCAGTTTATCAAGTAATTCAACAGACAGCCCCTCCTTTTTAAAGAAACGGTTGAAGATCAGGTATCCAAAGAGAAATGCACAGGCAAACAGAAGCCCGTACCAGCGAATGCCAAAATTATCACTGAATCTGATCAGCCATGGATCAACATCCCATGTAATACTATATAGTAACATATTTTACAGGTTATTAAAACATTAATACTAACTCCAAGATTGGCTAAAATTAAGAAAAATATTAATGTTATATAAAAACTATGACGATGATTTCCGTAAGAATGGGGTTAATATTCTATATTTGTGAGGGGAATGGAGTAGAGACGCACGGTTGTGCATCTTTGCCAGGAACAAATTCCGACAAGAATGAATATTTGAGTAATTGATTAAATGAGTAATTGAGTAGAGACGCACGATTGTGCGTCTTTGCCAGGAACAAAGTCCGACAAGAAGAAGTTACAATGAAGACAAGAAGAAACAGTTTTTACTATATATGGTTAATTGGTTTTCCTCTTATATTCGGATATTGTGCAAAGATGGGAAGTATCACGGGTGGTCCGAAAGATGAGGATCCTCCGGAGGTTGTAGGCAGTAAGCCGGAAAACTATTCAACAAATTTCACAGGAAACAGAATTGAGATCACTTTTAATGAATTCATATCCCTTAACAATGTTAACCAGGAACTTATAATTTCACCTCCTTTAAAAGGTAAACCGGACATCAGGTTAAGGGGTAAAACCATTCAGATAAACCTCGAGGGTGATTACAGGGAAAATGTAACCTATACATTAAATTTCGGCAATTCAATAGAAGATGTGAACGAGAGGAATATACTGGAAAATTTTGAATTTGTCTTTTCCACCGGCAACAGCCTTGACTCCTTATCAGTTGAAGGTGCCATTGTCAATTCCTTTAACCTTCAACCTTCTGAAGATCCTTTTATCATTATGGTATATGATAACCTGGATGACAGTATTCCGATGAAAGAAATCCCGGTTTATATTGGCAGATCCGATAAAAAAGGAAATTTCAGGATTAATAATATGAAAGCCGACACATTCCGGATATTTGCCCTGAAAGATCTGAATTATAATTATATATATGACCTGCCAAATGAAATGATCGCTTTTTACGATAGTCTTATTTATTTATTTCCCGACAGTTTATTAACAAAAGTCCCTGTAAATGAGAAAAAGTCATATTCCGACAGCTTACATATTTTGCTTGATGATACAATTCAGATCAAAGAACCGGAATTGGACAGTACAGTATTCACACATGATTCTACAGATCAGATACCGGTTCTGAAGACTGTACTAAAACCCTATTATATGGATCTGTTTTTCTTTGAAGAAGACAGGCGGATGCAGTATCTTACAGATGATGGCAGAAAAGAGGACAGGCACATTTTTCTTGCGTTTAATCTTCCTGTTAAGGAAAAGCTTGATGTACAAGGATTGAATTTTAGTGCGGAAGACTGGTATTATGAGGAGGCAAATCTTTCGAGGGATACTTTTAATCTTTGGATTAAGGATATGGATCTGATAAAATCCGACACCTTATCTTTGCTTGTTAATTATCCTGGTACGGATAGCCTGGGGAATTACACAACGGTAAAAGATACCATTGACATGATAACCCGTACCCGTCCAGGTAGGACGGTTTCGGAAGAAGTAAAAAAACCGGAACTGATCATTAAAACAATTGCCAATAACAGCAAGATAGACATTCATAAGAGAATATTCATCAGTTTCAGTTACCCTGTCTCAGAAGTTGACACCTCAAAGATTGTTTTATACTCGGTTGTTGATACACTCGAAACAGAGGCAGATTTCCTTATTGAGTCAGATACCCTCTCATTAAGGAACAGATATCTGGCCAGGCAGTGGGAAAGCAAAATGAAATACAGGCTTTTTGCTGAACCTGGTGCATTTATTGATATATACGGGAATGTTAATGACAGTTTGCAGCTTAATTTTTCTGTTCAGGATGAGGAACATTATGGAGTATTGCATGTGAAGACGCAGAATGTACCTTGCCCGCTGATTGTTCAGCTGATGGATGAAAAGGAATACGTTAAAGAGGAAAAGTATATTGATTCTGATGCTGTTCTTACATTTACATATCTTAATCCCGGCAGGTATAAGGTAAAATATTTATATGATACCAATACCAACCAAAGGTGGGACACCGGTAATTATTTAATGGGCCGACAGCCTGAGAAGGTTGAATATTATGATGGAGAGATCGTCATTCGCTCTAACTGGGAGATGGAAATTAACTGGGAAATGAAGAGGGATTCAATTTTTCTTCAGTTCATTCCAGATTAAAGCTGCAGTCCCCAGGACAGCAATATTTTTATTCTGCAGTGCAGAAGGCATTAATTTTATTTTATTACGGAAAACAGGAAGCAGGAATTCTTCCATATATTTCCTGACGGGATTGAATATAAGCTTACCTGCCGTTGCCAGTCCACCAAACAGGAAAACCGCTTCAGGGCTGGTATGCATTATAGCATCGGCAAGTTTCATACCCAGAAGTTTGCCGGTAAAGTCAAATGCTTTTAATGCTATCGGATCGCCCTGGATCGCTGCTTCGCTGATCATTTTTGCATCAAGGGCATTAAAACTGATATTTCTTAAGTCAGACTCATCTGTCTCGGATGCAAGTAGTTCAAAAACTGTTTTTATAATACCCGGCGCTGAAACATAGGTTTCAAGGCATCCTCTCTTTCCGCAACCGCATTTTCTGCCATTGGGGATAGCGGTAGTATGCCCCAGTTCTCCGGCGAAGCCATCATGTCCGTATACAAGTTTGCCATTCACAATGATCCCGCTCCCCAGTCCTGTTCCCAGGGTGATCATGATAAAATGTTGCATACCCCGTCCATGGCCATATAACAACTCCCCAACAGCCGCAGCGTTGGCATCATTTGTCAGTACAGCCGGTACTGCAAATTTCTTTTCAATAAGTGAAACCAGGGGAACAATACCCTTCCATTTCAGGTTGGGGGCAAATTCAACAGAACCTGTATAATAATTACCATTAGGAGCACCTATACCTATACCTTTAAGGATATATTTGCCATGAGTTAGATCAGGATGAATGATATTGTATAATTCCCGGATAAAAACGTCGACATTCTTGTTTTTACTGGTGGCAACAGATTTTTCAAGAAGCATATCACCATCGGAAGATACAAACCCGTATTTGGTATTTGTTGCCCCGATATCAATTCCTATTACAATATCGTTCATTTTTTAGGGTACAAATTTAAGATTTTTACTTTACTAATTTACAATTGAAATTTCTTTACATCAAACCGCACAAGCGGTTAAGTAAATAATTTTTTTAACCGGAAAACATGTATTTAAAGCAACTTTTTCCATTTTTTTAATAAGTAATCACACAGCGCGTTAAAATATTCTTTAAATTTATTCCTTTAAAATTTTACTTTTAGAACCTGTCTTATGAAAAATTTTATTGTACCCATAGACTTCTCCCAGGATTCACTTAAGGGTCTTGAGATGGCAGTTTTATTTTCCAAACGTCATCCCGTAACTATCCAGATGGTTTATGTTCAGAAAAGCAGTGATGATTATCATCCGGGATCATTTGAGGAAGAATTTCGTTTTGCTGAGATCCAGTTTAATAAGATTGTTAAAGAGTATGAAAAGAAACTGGGAAAGGGATCAAAATTGAAATTTATTATTAAGAAAGGGAAAATTTACAAGGAAGTTGTAAACCAGGCCGAATCATATAAGGATGCTGTAATTTCAGCCTCAACGCACGGAGCCTCAGGTTTTGAAGAGTTTTTCATCGGGAGCAATGCCTATAAGATAATCCTGGCCACTACCAAACCGGTTATTACCCTGAGTCGCAATAAATGTCCGCAGAAAATTAAGAAAATTGTGGTTCCGATAAAAATGCATGTCGATACGCGGCAGAAGGTCCCCTATGCGGCAGATGTAGCTGAATTATTTGGTGCAGAGATACATCTGATATCGATATCCACTTCCAGAAATAAAAAAATTGTTAACCGGCTCAATGCATATGTGTCACAGAGCAGCAATTATTTAAAAAAGCGCAGGGTGGAACATGTAATTAAAAAGATGTTCGGGGAAAACCTGGCAAGCCTGGCATCCAATTATGCACAGGCTATTGATGCTGACATGGTTGTTATTATGACAGAGAAAAAGAGCGGGTTTAATATTCTTCTCGGAGATTATGCCCATGAAATGTTCAATACCTGCCCTGTTCCCGTATTAAGCATTACAGCCAGGGAAAAACATATTCCTTCCGGGTTCAGAACCTTTGCAGGATAGGTGTATATTAGTTATTTTTTGACACCAGTACTTCCTTCTGAAATTCTTTCAGCAGTATTTTTTCTTGTATATACCAGGGGATAATTTTACCGGTGATGTATAGCAGGTAATTTATTTTTCCGGGGATGATAAGAAATTTTCCTTTCAGTGTTTTTTCGATAGATAGCCTGGCCACTTCCGGCGAAGGAACAGCAGTAAGTCTCCCTATCTTTCCGTGTGCATCGATTCTGTAATTGGTTCCCTGATTTGTTCTTACACCGTTAGGGCAAACCACTGAAATACTTATACCTGAACCTTTCAATTCACTTCGTAAGGCTTTACTGATATTAACAACGAATGCCTTTGATGCTGCGTAAAGGCTTTTATAAGGTATGGAATAGAAGGCAGACAGGCTTCCAACATTGAGAATATGTGACCTGGGGTGTTTTTTTAACAGGGGAATAAATAACCGGGTTAACAGAACCAGGGCGCGTATGTTTACCAGTATCCTGTCATCGAGATACTTGAGAGAAGATTCTTCAAAGACCGATGTCCCGGCAATACCCGCATTATTAACCAGGAAATTAACAACGTATTTTTTTGCACTTACCCAGTTGAATACTTTTTCCGGCCCGTCAGGGGTGGCCAGATCCACTTCAAGATAATCCGATTTTACATTATATTGGTTAATAATAAGATCATTCACTTCTTTAAGCCCGGTACCGGGCAGGGCAACGTGAAGTATATTCATCCCCAGCGATGCACAATAGAAGGCAATATCCTTGCCTATTCCCGAACTTGACCCGGTTATCAGGGTATAAATATTATCCATTTCTTTGCTTTAACCAGTTTACAGTTTCTTCCAGTCCTTCCCTCAGGCTGCGCGGGTTATAGCCCAGTTCTTTTATCGCTTTTCGGGAGGAAAGGTTAAAATTACAAATAAATTTTCTTACAAGTGACGGGGTTATCAGGGGTTTTCCACCGAAAATATACACTTTTAACATCATCAGGTAAGATGCGAACATCATAAAAAATTCAGGCAGCCTGATCAACGTAAATTTCTTCCCGGATATTTCCGACAGCAGGTTAAAGAATGTATTATAGGAAGCATTTTCCCCGCCAATAATATATCTTTCACCGTTTGATCCTTTATCCATCGCAAGTATATGGGCTTCAACCACATCATCAACATGAACGTAATTACCTGTGCTTTTCCCGCTACCCGGGATAATGCGCCATTTTCCCCGGATATAGCTTTCAATCATACGTGTTACACCGTTACTTTCACTGAATATTCCTTCCCCGTATACACGGGAAGAATTTACTATGATAATTTCAGGGCCTTTGAGGGAAAATACTTTCAGGATATTTTCCAGGATAGCCTTTGAGCTCTCATAATCAATAAAATATTTTTCCGGGGAGGGAGAATTTTCGTCCAGCAAATTGTCTCCTGTAGATGTGCCCAGCACTCCTGCTGTTGATGTACAGACAATTCGTTGTATGTTATTGACTATTGCTGCCTGTAAAACATTCATGGTTCCTTCAATATTCAGGCGGTAGATCAGTGACCGGTCTTTTGCCCACACATTTGCATATGCGGCGGTGTGATACACCTGATCACAACCTTGCATAGCGGTTATCAGACTTTCAGCATCCAGAATATCCCCTTTAAAGAGTTTGATGTTCGGAGCATTCAGGATGTTGGCTTTTTCTGCTGAACGATATAAGGCATGAACCGTATGGTCTTTGGCAGCAAGCTTTAACGCAAGTTTGCTGCCAATGAATCCGGTTGCTCCGGTGATAAAGATGGTCATTTGGGAAGTGGTTGAGTGGTTATGTGGATAAGTGGTTACGTGGTTTAGTTGTTGCATAGAGGGAAAACCATTCGTTACTCAGCGCAAGGATTATGTGTAATGCAAATGCAACAAATAATCCACCTGTTTTTATGGTTAACACACAGATTATAATTCCAAAAGGCACAGCTCCCAACGCTTCTTTCATCCCTTTCGGATAATGTACGAGGGAATAAATGCCGGTATTAAGAATTATAGCCGGCCAGTAACCTAAAAGCTCAAGGGAGGAGAAAAGCAGAAATCCCCTGAATAATAATTCATAAGCTATCAGGTAAGCGATCCAGCTGAGCGCACTCACTGTTAACAATCCGGCAGACCATGAGGAATTTCTTATCTGAGGGTATTGTGCAAGGTTATCGGGACTTTTACTGTTAAAATAACTCATAGGTATAATTACGGGGGAAAGGATGAGTACCCAGAAAAGAGATTCTTTGTTAACAAACAGTGGGATAGGGTTTGTCCCGGAAAAGTAAATAACTCCGATGCAGGGAAGAAGTCCGAAAATTAAAACGCCTGTCAGTCGTTGAAACAGGATATGATTGACATTATTGGTTGCTTCCGGGGATAAAAACGCTCTTACCTTATCTGAGGATGTAATTGCAAGATAGCAGACATACCCAAATGTGGAGAATGCTAACGCGATCATAAAAGCAGAATTGTGCATGGCAGAAAAAAAATAAAAGTAATTTTTTTTTTTGAAACAGGGGGTTATAATGGGGATAAAAAGGGTAACCCGAAGGATACGGAGGTTAAACCACAAAGGACACAAAGGTTAAACCACAAAGGACACAAAGGTTAAATCATAAAAAAATGATTACTTATAACGTAACTGAAATAAAATTTTAACCTGGTGTCCCTTTGTGTTTCCTTCGTGTCCATTTGTGGTTTCATGGTTAACCTTCAATATATCATATATTTAAAAAATTTCGATTATTCGACTAATTTTCAAAAAAACTTTGTCATCCATAATTTTCATTGTATATTGGTACCGAACCTAAAATTTTACAACTATGTTAAAAGAAAACCTGGTAGAATTTATTGAAAGGAGTATTAAATCGAACTGGGATATTGAATCCCTGGCCGATTACAAGGGGGAAGCTTTCAGATACTCTGAAGTTGCAGAAAAAATAGCCCGGTTACATATTATTTTCGAAAAATCGGGTATATCAAAAGGCGATAAGATATCACTTCTAGGGAAGAATTCAGCAAACTGGGCAGTTGTATATCTTGCCACTATCTCCTATGGTGCTGTAACCGTTCCGATCTTACCCGATTTCAAACCTGAGGATGTTCACAATCTGGTGAATCATTCTGATTCAGTGGCATTGTTTGTTCTCGAAAGTATTTTAGAACCGCTCGACAAATCTAAGATGCCGGCGTTGAAAGCTATTTTGAGCCTTACAGATTTCTCTGTTATTTTTGACAAAGAGGGAAGGACAAAGGAGGCAGCAGAGAAGCTTGATATGTATTTCAGTGAGAAATATCCTGAAGGTTTTAATGCTGAAACCTTTAACCTGGAGCATATAGAAAATAAGGAACTTGCTGTGATAAGTTACACAAGCGGGACAACAGGCCGTTCAAAGGGGGTAATGATACCTCATAACAGTTTGATTGCCAATGTGCGCTTTGCTCACAATCATATGCCATTACTTCCGAATGATAAAATAGTTTCCTTCTTACCTCTTGCCCATGCTTACGGTTGTGCGTTTGAATTTGTCTTTCCCTTTACCCTGGGTTGCCATATTACCTTCCTTGGTAAAATACCTTCACCACAGGTAATAATCCAGGCTTTCCAGGAGATCAGACCACGCCTGATCCTTGCAGTTCCCCTGATTATTGAGAAAATTTATAAAAATCAGTTACTGCCGGTTATCAGTCAGCCCAAGATGAAGATATTGATGAAAATTCCCGGCTTAAATAAAATTATCTTCGGTAAAATCAGGAAGAAGCTGACCACAGTATTTGGAGGGAATTTCGTTGAGCTGGTTATCGGTGGAGCTGCATTTAACAAGGATGCAGAGATATTCTTCACAAAGATCAAATTTCCTTTTACTGTAGGTTACGGAATGACAGAATGCGGACCGTTGATTTCCTATGCAGGATGGAAAGAAACCAAGATTGGCTCGGCAGGAAAACTTGTTGATACCCTGGAGATAAAGATTGATTCCCCTGATCCATACAATGAAATAGGAGAAATTATGGTAAGAGGAGATAATCTCATGTACGGATATTATAAAAATGAGAAAGCTACCAAAGAAGTGCTTGATGATGAAGGATGGTTGCATACAGGTGACCTTGGAGTAATTGATAAGGAGAATTTTATATTCATTAAAGGAAGAAGTAAAAGCTTGATCCTTGGTCCTTCCGGGCAGAATATATATCCTGAGGAAATTGAAGACAAAATCAACAATATGCTGTATGTGGCTGAATCCGTTGTGGTTGACAGGAACGAAAAGTTGGTGGCCTTAATTTTTCCCGATAAGGATAAGATGGAAAAGGACGGTATTGATGAAGTTAAACTGAAAGAGTTACTGGAAGGATACAGGAGGGAATTAAATGAAATAGTCCCTGCTTACATGCGAGTTTCTGAGTTCAGGATACATTCGGAAGAGTTTGAAAAAACACCGAAGAGAAGCATTAGGAGGTTTAAATATCAGCAGGGAGACAGGTGACGGGTGACATGAGTAATTGAGTAATTGATTAATCGAGTAATTGAGTAAATGAGTGCAAATGAATAACACCGGGGTTCAATAAAATAGGGGGCTGTCTCGTTAATGGAATTTTTATTAACCACAATGGACACCAAGGATATCACAAAGGACACAAAGTATTATAAATCTGCAATATATACTTTGTGTACTTCGTGTGTACTTTGTGTACTTCGTGGTTAAAAACACTTATGAGACAGCTCCATAAATGACGGAATGGAAATCCGCCGTACAGACACAATATTTTGTGTCTCAACAACGAAATTATATCATTCGGCTGATTGAGGCGGAAAAGATAAAGTTGATTTGGAAGAAGTAATTTAAAACAAAGCAAATAGTATTAACCATAAATTTGTAAACCTTTTTTAGGGCGGCACATTGACAGGCAACAGGTTTTCAGGTATAATTTGATATGAGAAGAGCTGTAATTATTACCGGCGGAGGAACAGGTGTAAGGATGGAATCAGCTTTACCCAAACAATTTCTTGAGATTAACGGTAAACCCCTGATCGTTCATACTATTGATTTGTTTTTGCAATTTGATAAGGACATAACCATAGTAGTGGTTTTGCCTGAATTATATTTCCAATTGTGGGAGGATATTAAGAAGGAATATTTTCCCGAAGAAACAATGTTGCTAGCTGCAGGCGGAAAAACAAGATTCGACAGTGTTAAAAGCGGGTTAACACTTTTACAGAGTAATATGATCATTGGAGTACATGATGCTGTACGACCGCTGGTATCTGTTGAGGTGATCCGGGAATGTTATAAGCTGGCTGAAAGTAAGGGATCGGCGATTCCTGTTATTTCCCTGAGCGAGTCGGTAAGAAGAGTTGAGGGGGAAAGAAATTATTTTGTTCCCAGGGAAGGGCTTAAGATAGTTCAGACCCCGCAGGTTTTCAGAGGAGAGTTGCTGATGAATGCCTTTAAAAGGGATTTTGAAGATGACTTTACTGATGAGGCCATTGTTGTTGAAAGGAGTGAAGTTGACATTTACCTGACAGTAGGTAACCCGGAAAACATAAAAATCACCACTCCCTATGATCTGAAACTTGCGGAGTGTTTGCTGGGAAAGGGGTAATTATTCCACAGGGATTTCACTAAAACTTGCGATCTCTCCTCCAAGGTTTGTTTTTATATAAGTGCTGGCCGGATTTCCTTTATATCCTATAAATCCCTTAAAATTTGCCGTGGCGTCAATGATTTTTTCTGCTGTCACTTTGGCTGTACCCCCTGACGCAGCCTTTACGTATGTGTCGGATGCCTGAAGCTCATATGCTGAATAGGTGCCGCCGGTGGAGACATTCACGATCTGTTTCCTCACACTTCCGGTGAAAGAAATGGCACCACCCTGTGTAACAGATGCATCAAGTGATTCCAGTGCAAGTTCGAGATCAATTCGTCCTCCTGATTTTGCTATAAATTCAACATCTTTACCTGTAAGCGGGGTATCGGAAACTATATACGCATTGGCGCTTACTGAAATTTTATGTAAGTCTTTAAAATAGAGTTTAACTGTCACCCTGGCGTCTTTTGGAGTATCGGTCCGGAGACGGATACTCAGGGCAAAGTTACTGATATCTGTGATTATCTTATCCGGGGTTGTGTTTTCCAGAATTATATCGGCACGGGACTGGTCGGAAGGGTAAATTTCCATGCGTATATTCCCTATCACTTCCAGGGAATAGAACTCGTCCAGGTTTCGTGTTAAAGATTCCTGCGCCGTGCTGCTGAAAATATGTAGAGCAGAGAGAATAAAAGCGGTGATGATGGTTTTCAGTTGCATGTGAAACGGATTAGGTTATAGTAAAAACTTTGGTTATTTCCTTCGTGTATCCTTTGTGTCCTTTGTGGTTCAATACGTTAGGAAATTAACCACAAAGGACACAAAGGATTTCACGAAGGTACACAAAGAAATATTGTAAAATCTAAATTAGTTGACAGATCTTTTCTTTTTCCCGTAAGACAAATTTCGTGCAATTTAGTTGAATTTTATGATCTGTTCATGTAAAATTTGATAAACGTAGAGGCAGTTTTTTGGATGAAAATGTCATTAAAGGTGAAATAATGGATGTGATCATAAAAATTGTAAATTATATAAATGAGTCTGGTCTAAAAAGTCAAATATTTTTTCAGGGAAAACCTTATATTATTGATATTCAGATCAATAATAAATTTACTAAAAATTATACAATATTCTATCAATCAGCAAATTAACTTTATAAACTTTCTACTTTCAGACTTTATAAACTGGACTCATAAATGAAAATCTTTTCTGACATACTTAATTTTCTTTTTCCCCGCAATTGTGTGGTGTGTTTAAAAATATTGACAGATAATGAGAATATTATATGTTCGGAGTGTTACTATGGTATTCCCAGGACAAATTTTCACAACGATCCTGATAATCCTGTGATACAGCTTTTCTGGGGAAGAGTAAATATTTCTCATGCCACTTCCTATTTTTATTATAATAAAGCAGGACAATACCAGAAACTGATATACGGATTAAAATATCAGGGCCGCAGTGATATTGGCATTGAAGCCGGCAGGATGTTTGGCGCCGAACTAAGGGAATCGGCATTCAGCGCGGTGGATGCTGTGATGCCGGTTCCCCTGCATAAAAAGAAACTCAGGAAGAGAGGGTATAATCAGAGTGAGATGATTGCCCGGGGTATATGCAGTATATTAAACAAACCTCTGGTTTCTGATATGCTGGAAAGGGTTGAATTCACCGATACCCAGACGCGCAGGTCCAGGTACGACAGGTATACCAATGTAAGCGGATGTTTCAGGATAAAGGGTAATTATGATTTTTCAGGGAAGCATATTCTTGTAGTAGATGATGTAATCACCACAGGGTCTACGCTGGAGGCCTGTGCAGAGATATTGCTGGAGGAGGGGATCAGGGTGAGTGTGGCGACATTGGCGGTGGCTTAGATCCCTTCTCATTTAGCAGGTATTCCGAAAGCAGCTGCACTCCCCTTGAAGCTTTCTCCTTAATATGAATGCAGTTTTTATGCGGGGGTACACG
>CAYVTV010000065.1:0-17832 GCA_964454295.1 uncultured Bacteroidaceae bacterium | reverse complement strand
TATTTTTGTGCCATATGGCACAAAAATAGGGGCAACAATTAAATAGCCAGGGGTGACAACCCCTGGAAAAATGACGGAATGTGAATCCGCCGAACAGACCCCTGCTCTTAATATCGATTGGTTTTTTGAGGCGGAAAAGGGAAAATTAATTTAAGGAACAGTAATTAAAAACACATTATAGTATTACCAAAAAAATGTAAACTTTTTTTAGGACGATACAGTTGCCAGTAATAATCTATATTGGATTAATTATTTAACCTAGTTGTGAAAGTGCTTTGAAAATTACGAAACACCTACCCGTGATCCCGTGATCCAATCAATTACTCACTTACTCACTTACTCACTTACTCACTTACTCACTTACTCAATTACTCAATTACTCAATTCAATTACTCAATTACTCAATTACTCACTTACTCAATTACTCATCCACGTAACCACTCACCCCCTCATCCACTCACATTCCTGTAAAACCTCTCGCACCTCGGAAAGAAGAAATCACATTCTCTTACCGCATTTTCATCCGAATCGGATCCGTGTACTGCATTTTTCTGAACGGACTCGGCAAACAGCTTCCGGATGGTGCCTTCCTCTGCTTTGGATGGATCCGTATTACCGATAAGCTTTCTGTAATCTTCAACGGCATTATCCTTTTCGAGGATTGCAATTACAATTGGACCGGATGTCATAAACTCAATAAGTCCTTCGTAAAACGGTTTACCCCTATGAATATCATAAAACTCTTCAGCAAGCTGTTGTGTTAACCGGGTCATCTTCATGGAAGCAATATGAAATCCATGTTCGTTTATTATTTTAAGAATAGGACCAATGTGCTCATGAGCCACCGCTCCCGGCTTGATAATAGTGAATGTTAATCTTCCTTCCATTTTATAAGAATTTAAAGTAATGTTAACAATTATGAGTCTGGTCTAAAAAGTCAGATATTCTTTCAGGAAAAACCTTATATTATTGATATTCAGATCAATAATAAATTTACTAAAAATTATACAATATTCTATCAATCAGCAAATTAACTTTATAAACTACATATCCCGTTTTACCCTTACACACCATTGAGCCCACAACGGGATGCTCATAAAACTACGAATTTATCCCAAATTCTTGTTTTATGGCACTTTCTACTTTCAGACATTATAAACTGGACTCAATTATGAATTTCCAACTAAAATATATATTTTACATAAATAAACCACTTGTATGAGTTGAATTTTATGAATTAATTTGTATGTATCAAAATAAAAGGGGGGCTACGGGAGGAGACACAGAGATTTTCGGGAGAGTTTTAAGAGAGTAACAGGGAAAAATGTTATCTCGCAAAGCTTTTATATTTAAGTATATACGATATATGTATTGGAAAAAGAAATATATTTATCTGATGATTCTGCTCGTTGTGCCGGGCACATTATTTCTTTTTTCCATACCCCGCGATCTGTTTCATGATCCATTATCCACTGTTGTCTTGAGTTCAGACAATGAGCTTCTGGGAGCAAAGATTGCCGCCGACGGCCAGTGGAGGTTTCCGGAAATCGACAGTATCCCGGAGAAGTTCAGGACATGTATAATAGCATTTGAAGATCGTTATTTTTATAAACATCCCGGGTTTAATCCCTTTTCTCTCATCCGCGCCGCGCTCTCGAATATAAAGGCAGGAAAGATTGTTAGCGGGGGAAGTACCCTTACTATGCAGACCGTTAGACTTTCCCGCAAAAACAAACCCAGGACGGTACCGGAAAAGCTCCTGGAGATATACCTGTCTCTTTGCCTGGAAACCAAATACTCAAAAGACAAGATACTTAAACTCTATGCATCACATGCCCCCTTCGGAGGTAATGTGGTGGGACTTGAGGCGGCTGCCTGGAGGTATTATAATTGTGATCCATGGACTTTGTCGTGGGCTGAGACTGCTGCTCTGGCTGTTCTTCCCAATGCGCCTTCACTGGTTCATCCCGGTAAGAACAGGGAGGTGTTGATGGAAAAACGGAACAGGTTGTTGTACCGGTTATTGTTGCGGGGGGAAATGGATTCCCTGACGTATTCACTTTCAATCACAGAATCTTTGCCTGATAAGCCTGTTGACCTGCCTCAGCTTGCACCGCATCTGCTGGAAAGGATATCCTTTGTGTCACCGGGATCAAAGGTGAAAACAACGTTGAACGCATTTTACCAGCAGAGGCTGAATGATGTTATCAACCGTCATAAGGAAAGACTGTATCCGAATCATATACGGAATGCCGCCTGTATCATCATGGAAACACGATCGGGAGAGGTGCTGGCATATGTTGGTAATATACGCAATAATGAGTATCCTGAATATGGAGGGGAGAATGATATGGTTATGGCAAACAGGAGTACAGGCAGTATTCTGAAGCCTTTTTTATTTGCATACATGCTTGACCGGGGTGAAATTCTTCCCGGCACGCTGATACCTGATATCCCCACTCGTTACAGGGACTTCAGTCCCAAAAATTTTGACCGGGGATACGATGGAGTTGTACCTGCAAAAAGAGCGCTGGAAAGATCACTCAATGTCCCTGCCGTACGAATGCTGAATAACTATGGAGTTGACAGGTTTTACCATGATTTAAAACGGCTTGGATTTACAAGTCTTACACAGAATTCCGATCATTACGGGTTAAGTTTAATACTGGGGGGCGCTGAAGCCAGTCTTTGGGAACTGTGCGGGGTATATGGCAGTATGGCCAGAGCATTGATACACTATACGGAGAGGGAAAGCAGGTATTTCCGTGTCGATTACAGGAAACCCGTTTTTATTTTTAATGATACCTCCATGATTGCAGTCAACACGGACCTGTCTGCCGGCAGAAAGGCTCGCAATAGTATGAAAGAAATCTCTGAGCCTGAGGAGCATGGGATTTTAGGTGCCGGTGCTATATACCTGACCTTTAAATCGCTCCTGGAGGTCAACCGCCCGGAGACTGAGGCAGGATGGGAAAGCTTTCGTTCATCGGGCAGGGTTGCATGGAAAACGGGGACCAGTTTTGGTTTTCGTGATGCATGGGCTGTAGGAACAACACCTGATTTTGTGGTAGCTGTATGGGTGGGGAATGCTGACGGAGTTGGAAGACCCGGACTGACGGGAATCACGGCAGCAGCCCCGGTAATGTTTGAAGTTTTTAATATTCTTCCTCCAACCGGCTGGTTTGAAATTCCCTATGATGATCTGGTAAAGGCTGATATATGTAAAAAAAGCGGTCACCGCCCTTCCATCGATTGCCAGGAAAGGGACTCTGTGTGGCTTACCCCGGCAGGACTCTTCTCGCCTGTATGCCCCTATCATAAATTAATTCATCTTTCCGAAGATAAAAAATTCAGGGTGAACGCCTCCTGCTACGACCCGCTCAGGATGGAACACACTGCATGGTTCATTCTTCCCCCTTTACAGGAATACTATTATAAGTCCCGTGATCCCGGCTACATGACTTTACTTCCCCTGTTAAATACCTGTAAAAATGAAGAAACCACTGAAAATATGCAGATGATATACCCGGAAAAAGGCGCTGTGGTGTATATTCCCTTTGAGTTACAGGGTGAAAGGGGAAGAATGGTCTGTGAAGCAGCTCATCGTTATCAGGGAAGTAGAATATTCTGGCATCTTGATGATGAATACCTGGGATCAACAGAGCATATCCATCAGATGGCTATTATTACCGGAAAGGGAAAACATATGCTTACCCTTGTTGATAAAGAGGGTAACCGGCTCAGTACAAATTTTGAAGTGGTGGACAGGAAAAATAAGTAGAGGGGCTGTCTCATAAGTCATAATATGTTTAACCACGAAGGACACAAAGGATAACGCAAAGGACGCAGCGCCTCCGCTGAGTAGCTTCAGCGCTCGCGGAAAGTATTATATATCAGGCATGTATGCTTTGTGTCCTTGGTGTTATCCTTAGTTTCCTTCGTGGTTAAAAACATTTATGAGACAGCCCCTGCAGGAAGGATTTACCCTGATAAGTTTAATTTGAAAAAGAATAGTATAACAAACTATTTGATAAAATAAAATTATTAATTTTCGCAATTTATATTTCAAGCTATGAATACAATATATTCTTCCCGTAGTGTAATCCTTATTCTTTTTGCCTGTATACTCCTGATGTTCAGTGAGTCCTGTAAAAATAATTCTTCTTATGAAATTCAACCTTTCAGCAAAAATTTCAGGTATTATGTTGAAACTCTTTCATCAGATGAGTTTGAAGGCCGTGCGCCCTTAAGTAAAGGGTGTGCGCTGACCACGGAGTTTATTGAGAAGGAGTTTCACCGGATTGGATTAAAGCCCTATAAAGAAGACAGTTATCTCCAGCCTGTTCCGCTGGTGGAGATCACTGGTAGCAATTTCTCAGACCTCACTATAAGAAATAATAAGAATAAAGAGCTTCTTTCATTCGGCTATTTGGATGAAATGGTTGTGGGTACCACCCGACTGAAGGAAAAGATATCACTGGTGAACAGCGGTATGGTTTTCGCCGGATACGGCATTGTGGCTCCCGAATACAACTGGAACGATTATGAAGGTATAGATGTAAAGGGAAAGACGGTTGTGGTTCTTGTGAATGATCCCGGCTATTATACCGGTGATGAAAGTCTTTTCAGGGGAAAAGCCATGACTTACTATGGACGGTGGACATATAAATATGAGGAAGCTGCCAGACAGGGAGCTGCTGCTATACTCATTGTGCATGAAACCGGTCCTGCAGGTTATGGCTGGAAGGTTGTAAGGAATTCATTGTCGGGTACACAATATGAGCTGGGAGGGGATAATGGTAAACCTTCCGTTGAAGTACAAGGCTGGATACATACAAGTACTGCAGAGATGCTGTTTGAAAAAGCCGGCATGTCTTTGAAGGAAGCCAACGAAAAGGCTTCCCGGAGAGGATTTAAACCGGTTGATATGGGAATGACAGCAACCATGAGTTTTGATGTGGAATTTATGCATTCTGATTCTTACAATGTGATTGGATATATTGAGGGAAGAAAATATCCTGATGAAGCTGTATTGTACATGGCCCACTGGGATCACCTGGGAAAAGTTGAAACACCGGAGGGTGAGGCGATATATAATGGAGCAATAGATAATGCCACCGGCACTGCGGCTATTATGGCCATAGCTGAAAAATTTGCCGGAAAGAAGCCGGGACCGGAAAGGTCGGTGGTATTTATTGCAGTCACAGCTGAAGAATCGGGACTGCTGGGGTCTCTTCATTATGCCCTCGATCCTTTGTTCCCTCCCGAAACTACTACCGGAGGGATTAATATAGACGGACTAAATGTGTATGGATCTACCGGGGATGTGTCGGTTGTAGGTTATAACATGTCTGAATTGCAGGATTATCTTTCACGCTATGCTGAAAAGCAGAACAGGATACTGATACCGGAAAAATACCCGGAGAGGGGCGGATTCTACCGGTCTGATCATTTTAACCTGGTACGTGTGGGTGTGCCCATGCTCTATGCAAACAGCGGAGAGGATTTTACCGGCAGGGATGAGGAATATGCAAAGATGATCAGGCAGGACCGTGAAGCGAGGTATCATTCCCCCGATGATGTAATAAATGATATGTGGGACTGGACAGGACTGGACCAGAACCTGTGGCTTTTTTATAATGTAGGCAAAGAGCTGGCTAACAGCAGGGAATGGCCGGAATGGAATGAAGACAGTGAATTCAGGGCTGTGCGGGAAGAAAGCGAGAACAAAAGAAGGAGGTAGAAAGATTTATTAGGGTGATCTTTGTGTTCCTTTGTGAATACCTTCGTGTCCTTTGTGGTTAACCTTCTAACGTATTGAACCACAAAGGACACGAAGGTATTCACGAAGGAATGCTTATAGATTCATTAAGGTTTTATTACTTTCATCAGGCAAAGTTCAGGAATCGTTTTGTACATTTGAAACATAAAAGTATCAGTTATGAACTCAACCTCCAGACCTTCACTGTTTCCCCTCATCCTGCTGGTAACTTTCTTGTTTACTTTAACCGGATTTACTTACCTCTATTTCGGAACACAGGATGATGTAAAAGGGAAGTATTCGTACAGCGATTTTGAGGAGGCAAAAAAGTGCAGGGCCTGCCATACGGATATTTACGAACAATGGTCGCAGTCGATGATGGCCCAGGCTTTCACTCACCATTGGGATGAGATTGAGTATTTCGATCTTGCTGTAGCCCATGCAGAAAAGAAGCCGGAACTAAAGGATGCTGTGGATGGATGCAATGGCTGCCATACTCCGCTGGCCTATATGGCTGACAACCTGCCACCGCCAAGACCTGAGAAGGGAAGCCGGGCAAATGAGTCGGTTTCCTGTGAAGTATGCCACCTGATACAGGGAACCAGAGTTGATCCCCCTTACAACTACAGTTATATTATTGAGCCCGGGAATACCAAGCAAAGTTCCAGGGGACAGGGAAATGATTCCCCCGCGCATAAAATTGCTGCCAATGATTTTTTCAGGACTACCGAATTTTGCGGAATATGCCACAATGAGAAAAGTCCTTTTGACGTGTGGGTAAAATCCACACAGCTGGAATGGAAGGAAGGGCCTTATTCGGCCGAAGGGGTCAGGTGCCAGGATTGCCACATGCCCAAAGCTGAATATCAGACTGCACTGATGGGACAGACATACAATGATGCGCGGTTGCACCTCTTCCACGGAGCTCATGATCCGGGTAAGGTGCGGGGAACCGTTGAACTCAGGATACAACCCGATATACGGGAAGCTGAACCCGGTGAAAAAGTCGTGTTCACTGTTGCATTATTTAATCAGAAAACAGGTCATAAATTTCCGACAGGCTCGGTGGAAGACCGTATTCTCTGGTTGCACGTGGAAGCTACAGATGCGAAGGGGAATGTATATCACCTGCCGGTTGACAGAAAAGGGTTTGAAGGTGAAGAATTTACAATTGCTGCTGATGTTATGGCGTACCAGGATATGGGATTTCCATTGGGTATTGATGATTTTACAGGGGTTCAGCGCGACGGAGTTCCTGCAGGCAACAGAATATTCCGGATGCCGTATTTTGATCCAGAAGGAAGAATGACCATTATGCAATGGAATACGGCTTCACTCGGCGTGGATTACCGCATAGGGCCCAGGGAAACCAAAATTGAAACTTTTACTTTTACCCTTCCCTGGAATGTTGCTCCGGGAACTTTGGAAGTAAAGGCGGTACTGAATTATCAGTTGCTGGTAAAACCTGTGGCAGATTTCCTGAATGTTCCGGATGAGGAATCTGAAATTTTAGTGGTAAATGAACATTCAACGCAAATAAAAATTTTTGATTGATTTTTACATTATTGACGAAGTGTACGTTGATTAATGTATTGTAAATGCTATAAAATGATTCCCTTCGTGTACCTTTGTGATATCCTTAGTGTCCTTCGTGGTTAAACAAATATTTTATTAACCACGAAGGACACTAAGGATTTCACCAAGGACACAAAGGGGATTAAGTAAAGTTTTTATGTGTTACACTGGTAAGACTTATAAATTTTTGAAATTATTAAGTTAACTTATATTCAATGAAAAAACCTTTCTTCCTTTTTATCAGCCTTCTTCTCCTGACATTCACTTTTTGTTTTCCCAAGAAAGAAGGCAAAGCCATTCCAGCATTTGGCCGGAAATACAGGATAAGCTGCCAGACCTGTCATTCTCCCGGAATGCCGAAACTCAAGGAGTTTGGTGACGAGTATGCCGGAAATGGTTTCAGACTGTCTGAATACGAATCTCCGAGATATTTCATGGAAACGGGTGACAGTAAGCTTTCACTTATCAGGGAATTCCCTCTGGCAATAAGGCTTGACGGTCACGTCACCTACAATTATGCCGATAAAGGTTCTTCAGATTTCGGAACGCCTTTTGGGTTAAAATTGCTTTCCGGAGGTGAACTATCGGAAAAGCTTTCCTACTATTTTTATTTTTATATTGACGAAAGGGGAGAGGTGGCCGGTGTTGAAGACGCTTTCCTCATGTATCACGATCTTTTTGGTGCCGGCATCAATATTTATGTCGGTCAGTTCCAGGTTTGTGATCCGCTGTTTAAAAGAGAACTCAGGCTGACACTCGAAGATTACCACATTTATACTGTTACTCCGGGAAATTCTACGATCTCCTTGAAATACGACAGGGGGATCATGGCTGAATACGGATTACCCACCGGAACAGACTTTGTGGCAATGGTAGTAAATGGTAATGGTATAGGTGAAGCTGGAGGTGATCTTCTTTTTGACAGGGACAAATACAAAAATTATCTTTTTAAAATTTCGCAGTCAGTTGGTGAGCACCTGGGTGTTGGGTTCTTCGGATATTTCGGAAAGGAAGAATTGGCTGCCACTGTAGGTCCTGTAGTTAACCGATCAACATTCTACGGCCCTGATATCACTTTTTCCCTGGATGAAAAATTTGAACTTAACCTCCAGTATCTGAGACGTATGGATTCAAAAGTCAGGGCATCAGGAATACTTATGCTTGATGACGTGTTAACACACGGAGGCATTGCTGAGCTTTTGTACGCACCCAGAGGTGATATGAGTAACTGGTATTTCACGGGACTGGTAAACTGGATGGAATCAGATATCAGTGAGATGAACTATAAAACTGCCACCCTCCATACAGGTTATATGCTTCGGAGGAATGTAAGGCTGGTGGGGGAATATACCCGGCATTTCGGAAATGATAATTTCGGAAAGGCAAGTGTGGGGTTTGTTTCGGCGTTTTAGGTGGGGGTATGGTAAGTGGTTGAGTGGTTACGTGGTTACGTGGTTACGTGGTTGAGTGGTTGAGTGGTTGAGTGGATAAAACGGATTAATTGAGTAATTGAGTAATTGAGTAATTGATTAATCGAGTATTTGAGTATATGAGTAATTGAGTATATGAGTAGAGGCGCACAGCTATGTGTTACACGAAGAAGTGACAATGTGACATGTGACATAGTTAAGTGGTTACGTAGGGGCAAAGCTGTGTCTTTGCCCTTTTGAGGGATCACGGTATCTCCTCCTCCGCTTCGCTTGTGCCTCCGCTAGAGCTTCAGCAACACGCGGTCGGCGGATGAAAACGGGATCAAGTGATTTACCTAATAACCCAATAACCTAATAACCTAATAACCCAATAACCCAATAACCCAATAACCCAATAACCCAATAACCCAATAACCCAATAACGAACTATTGTTACTTCTGCCCCTTCTTTAAAATAAAAACACCCGGCTCGTTACAGGACCCCATTTTCAAATTAAAACTTTTACAGATATAATCAATGGTGTCCTGGTGATAGAAAGAAACATGAGTTATATCCCTTGCATACCACCAGTTTTTAAAATCTTTCTCTTCTTTCCATAATTGTGTCATTAAAACAAGGATACCCTCCGGCATGAGCAGAGCGGTTATCTGATCGAATTCCTTCCCCGGGTAAAAAAAATGTTCCGCACTTTCCACTATAAAAATGAAATCATACTGTTTATCTGTTTTCAGTTCAGGGAAAAAGAAAGGGTCGTAATTATCACAGGATATTCCATGTTTTTTCAGCAGGAGAGAAAGTGCCGGTATGTGCCCGCATCCGTAGTCAAGTCCTGAGGAACCGGGTTTAATGTATTTTAATGCCGGTTTTATGGCTTTATTAAGGAATTCAGCATATTCCGGATCATTAAAATTGTTCTGATGTTTCAGGTACCGGTTTTTTTCTTCTTCAGGGGAAGGGTGAAATTTGCTAAGGATGAAAATTAAACGGCAGGTACCGCATTCAAGGAAGATGCGTTTACCGGGACCTTCCGCCTGATTGATTCTATGGTTTTCTGAACATAAGGGGCAAATTTGCAGGTGTGTATTCAATTCCGGAAGGTATAACAGTTTAAATTCAGGAATATTCAGGGGTATTATTGCAATTTACTAAAGTTTGAGAGTTTTTTGATTTGCATTATATCAGTCGTCTGACCTTCACAGCAACCAGCCCTCTTTTCCCTTTCTGAGTTTCAAAAGTCACCTTATCATTTTCATTTACAGGCTCTTCAAATCCACTGAGATGAACGAAAATACTTTCCTGGGTTTGATCGTCCTTAATGAATCCATAAGCTTTGGATTCATTGTAAAAGGTCAATTTACCTTTTCTGATCAAATCAGAAGGGTCTGGATCAATTTGTTTTTGTATACCAATCTGAATATCTTCTGATTTTATTTCTGATATCTCGTGAGGATCCGGAGGAGTGGATGTTATGTTGCCCATCGCATCAACATATGCGATCATCTCATCGAAACTTTTAGGCTTTTCTTTAACAGCCTTGCGCTCTTCTTTTCCCTTGCTTTTTTTAAGTTTTTTCTGAATTCTTTTCTTTTCTTTTTCTTTTTTGTTATAGGATTCCTGTGATTTCGCCATTCTTATCTTTAATGTTAAGGTTTTAATTATTATGTTATTTATTAAGCTTAAGGAAATTTGTAATTTTCCTCAGGTTCAAAGATAACATAAAAGTTTATACTCATCTTTGAAAATACAATAACAATTTTTAAATCTTAATTCTTCCAATTAATAACTTACACCACTGCTTTGCCATGTAACCTTTTTGGGTATATTGCCAACAGTCTTGTTGTAATTTCCCGGTGAGCAGAGAAATGCGCCGTCAAAGAACAAAGAATCTGTTTCCATGTCTTCTATCTGTTTTGCCGCCGGTAATTCTTTTATGTATATTTGAACCGACAGAGTTTGGACGTTTTTCCGGATTAAATTTATAAAAGTCCGGACTGAAACTTCCTCATTTTTTTGTTTGATTATATTATTAAAATTGAACATTTGCATGTTTTGCGATAAGTGATTTGAGTTTAAATAATGAAGAATAAAGCTCAGGAAAATATACATTCCTCAGATATTGTTATTTGGAATGAGTTACGTCAGGGCAACGAAAGTGTCTTTCGTGATATTTACATACGACATGTGAATCTTCTTTACAATTACGGGTTTAAATTTACCTCGGACAAGCAAATTACAGAGGATTGTATCCAGGAAGTCTTCGTGGATATTTTCAGAAACCGGAAAAATCTCAGTACTACAGATAATATAAAACTCTATCTTTTTAAAGCCCTACGTCGCAGAATCTTCAAAGAAATTAAAAAAAGAAAGATTACCCCTATTCAGGATGACATTGAATTGTCTTTTGAACCTGCATACATGGAAAATGAATTTGACGGAGTAAATAAACTGTTAATAAATCTTCAGCACCTCCCTCCGCGTCAGAAAGAAGTGATATTCCTGAGGTTTTATGAAGAAATGGAATATAAGGAAATCTGCCAGGTTATGGATATGAATTACCAGTCGGTAAGGAATCTTATGCATCGGGCAATGCAATCGCTGAGGGAAAAAGCAGAGAGAGAAAAGTAAGGTTGCCCACACAATTATTTGATTATTTCTATATTTTTTAAAAGAAAAATCACTTCACTGAGTACAAAATCATTTTAATTTTCCTTATATAAGTATATGAAAAAGTTTCAAGATTACACATTCGAAGATTTTGTCAATGACAGATCTTTTGTGAAATGGGTGCTGAATCCCTCTCCGGCTACCAATCATTTCTGGTATGGTTTTATTGAGAGATATCCTGAAAAGAAGGATGATATCAGGATTGCTTCTAAAATTATTACTAGTTCTGCTTCAGAAAATAATTATCTGTCCGATAAGGAGGTTGATGAGCTTTGGGTGCGAATCAGGAAAACTTCCGGGTCACGCAGACATAATTACC
Organism: uncultured Bacteroidaceae bacterium; assembly: GCA_964454295.1. Taxonomy (GTDB): domain Bacteria; phylum Bacteroidota; class Bacteroidia; order Bacteroidales; genus CAYVTV01. The sequence goes on along the minus strand of CAYVTV010000065.1, from coordinate 6,082 downwards.
GGATCATTGCATACACTTCTATTGCAGCAACATTTCTGTTATTACTTGGTTTCGGGGTGTGGTATTATGAATTTAGGGATAAAGTTCCCCGTTTTGTTGATTATAAGCAGATTCAAATCCCGGAGATTATTGATAACCAGGTACAACTTGTATTATCTGATGATTCGAAAATTTACCTTGATGATAATGAGTCCACATTAATGTATCGTAATGATGGGAAATTGCAAACTAACGTTCAGGAAATCAGTGTTAAGGAACCTGAAGCATACGTAAAGGGGAAAGATAAAGATCTTAAAATTTCAATGAATCAGATCATTGTCCCAAATGGTAAGCGTTCCAGTATAGTTTTTTCGGATGGCACTAAATTATGGCTGAATTCCGGGAGCAGGGCAATTTATCCGGTAAATTTTGCAGGAAACAGGCGTGAAATATTTCTGGAAGGGGAAGCTTTCCTTGAAGTTGCTTCTGATAAAACTATGCCCTTTATTGTTAAAACGGATATTATGGAAGTGCAGGTTCTTGGAACGAGCTTTAATATTAAGGTCTATCCTGATGAACAGGAAGCATCCGTTGTTCTTGTTGAAGGTGTGGTAAATGTTAAGGCCGGGCGTGGGAAAGAGAAACAAATGCTTCCGGATCAGTTATTATCTTTTTCTTCAGTTACGGGTATGACCGAGATAAAGGAAAATGTTAATATTCTTGAACATATAGGCTGGAAGTACGGTTGGCTTCTATGTAACAGCGAAAGTCTCGGTTCAGTTTTCACGAAGCTTTCAAGGTATTATAATGTTAATATTGAAGTTGACAATCCTGACATACGTTCATTTAAAATAAACGGAAAACTGGATCTTAAGGAGGAACTTAACGAAGTGATGAGAGCCGTTTCAATCGCAGGGTCTTTTGCTTACACTATTGAAAATGATAAGGTTTTAATAAGTGGAAAATCAAAAAGAAAACAAAATAATATATAAAGTATAAAGTAATAAAAAACATCAATTTGGAAGGATAACATTTCATTGAAACAAAAAAGTGGCCGGACAATACCCACATATTGACCGGCCTGGTTTCATGATCTTTATAACTGGGTAAAAACCAAAAAAACCGTACAAATATATGAAAAAAAGTTCGTTTCATATTCTTTGTCTTTTTGGATATGGGTTAATTACACTTAGAATGAAAATTTCTGCTTTAATAGCATTCTTTGGGATACTATCTTTAAGTGCAAGCGATTTATATTCCCAGAACACTAAATTTAATCTGAAAAATAACAGAACTACAATACGGAACCTTATTACATTCATTGAAGAATCAAGCGATTTTATTTTCATTTATCCTGATGATATTGCAGGCCTTGACAAAGAAATTAGAATCCACGGGAAAGAATTAACGCTTGACAAAATACTTGATTATATTTTAAAGGATACTGACATTACTTATGAGATAATTGAACGTCAGATAATATTGACTCAAAAACCGCTTTCCCCTCCTTCTATCCCCGTGATCTCTTTACCGGTTAGTTCTCAGACAGGCACCGGGAGTATCAGAGGGAAAATTACTGATGAAAAAGGTTTCCCAATGATTGGAGCCACGATCATTGTAGATCAGACGACTACAGGTACTATTGCGGATGCAAATGGGAATTATCAGTTATTGGCTGTTCCTGCAGGTAAACGTACGATTAAATACTCATTTGTCGGATACAATACAGAATCCAGGGAAATTGAACTGGAAAGAGGTGATGTAATAATAATTGACATTAAAATGACCATGTCTCAGGTGGAAATACTTGAGGTGGTGGCTTACGGTCAGGCAAGAGGTCAAATAGCAGCAATTAATCAGCAGTTAAATGCTTCAGGTATCACCAATGTTCTTTCGGCGGAAAGATTACAAGAGTTGCCCGATGTAAATGTTGCTGAGGCTATTGGTCGGCTTCCAGGGCTGATGGTAGAAAGAAACCGCGGTGAAGGTCAAAAAATTATTATTCGCGGACTGGAACCAAAATATAATTCTGTTTCCATAGGCGGGAATATGGTGCCTGCTACAGCATTGGACGACAGAAGCACCGACCTTAATATGATTTCTCCCGATATTCTGGGAGGTGTTGAGGTCCAAAAGGCAAATACTGCCGATAAAGATGCTGACGGACTTGGGGGAACTGTAAATCTGATAATACGGGAAGCTCCATCAGGTTTTAAGATGAACACATCCATACTTTCCGGCTATAGTGGGCATTCGAAATCTATTAGCAATTACCGTGCTAATTTTTATGCAAGTAACAGGTTTTTTAATGATAAACTTGGTATAATGGTTACAGGTAACGGAGATATTGCCGAAAGAAATTCTGATCGTTTCAGGGTGGATTACTATGTTCAGGGAATCCCGGTTGCAGAAGAAGATTATGTAAAGCCATGGATTACCAATGCCAACCTGGAGGTAAATATTGAAAATCGTTCACGTGCCGGAGGAAGCCTGCTAATTGACTGGAATCCAAATTCTTCTACTACTATTAAATCCAATAATTTTATAGGATATCTTGACCGACATATATATGACAGGGTTAAACAGTTACAACTGCTGGAAAATTATATCAATTTATATCACTATCATGACAATATTACACAAATACTTCATTCTCATTCCATAGAAGGTAAAAATATTTTATTTGGTTCGGTACTTGACTGGGGAGGTTCATATTCTAATTCTATCAATAATAAACCCTATGGACATAGAATTCAGTTCAGGAAATTATCTGCTTTTAACGGGTATTCCCTTGGGCAATCCTTTGATGTTGAACCTCCTGAATTGATTGGCAATCCTGAGTATATTAATGATTTTGTAGATCAATTTTATCTTTATAATGGAGCTTTTTTAACTTATAAAGCCAGGGAAGCAGAGAGTGGTCTTTTCCTTAATTGGAAAACTCCTTTCAGGATTGGTAATTTCATTTCAGGATATGTTAAAGTCGGAGCTAAATACAGGGAAAAAAACAGAGAAAGATTAAATGTCCGTAATAATAATAGATTCGATGGGCCTGGCGGTGTAAATGATTTTATGAAAGTGTACCCTGATTTTATTCTTACTACGGAAGGACATATAGGTAAAATATCTATTCTAAATTTTCTGGATACCCAATATGAAGCTGGTGACTTTCTGAATAATCAATATGAATATCTTAAAGTAACAGAAGTGCTTGACAGGGATTTGATTTCCAGAATGTATGATGAGTATTTTAAAGATTTCTATCCCTTTATTCCTGCCGGAGCCAAGGATGATTATAATACAGATGAATCGGTCCTTGCATATTATGCGATGTCGGAGATTAAACTAGGCAAATATTTAACTTTTATCCCGGGAATTAGATATGAAAAAACTGATATTGAATACAGAGCATATATTGCTGATGAACTTCCTGCTTCCGAAGCAATTCCCCTTGATGTTCAATTTCGTGATACCACCGCAACAAATAGCTATGAGAATTTCCTCCCTCAGATACATCTTAAAATCAAACCAACTGATTGGTTTGATATCAGACTGGCATATACCAATACATTATCCAGGCCGGATTACAACCAATTGGCTCCCAAGAAATTAATTAATTTACAGGATCGTTATATAAAATTAGGTAATACAAAACTAAATCCTTCTCTATCAAAAAATTATGATGTTATTCTGACTTTTTATAAGCAGAAATTGGGTCTGCTAACACTGGGTGCTTTTTATAAAGAAATAGATGGATTTCTCTGGAACAGATCAGCACTGGTTATTGCAGGCACAAGAACTGATCCGGAAGTTTTGGGCTTGACCAGAAGTACACTCGGATTTGAAGTCAGATACCCCTTAAATAATGAAAATCTGTCCACCATTAAAGGTTTTGAGTTTGATCTGCAGGCTAACCTTTATTTTCTTCCTGTTAAAGGATTTGTTCTTAATATGAATCTTACTTTGATGGAATCTCAAACAGGGTATTCTGAAACTTTGATTATAAGAAAGGCAAATCCTGACTTTGGAATTGTACCCGGAGCTCCCAGAGCTATTTTTGTCAACCAGGACACAGCCTATATTGACAGGTTGCTTAAACAACCCAGCTATCTTGCTAATATAGGTCTTGGTTACGATAATAAGGATATCGGACTCTCTGTAAGACTATCTTTTAATTACCAGGACGATATACTTATTAGTGAACAGAGAAGACCGGACGGAGCTGACAGGGAAGGAACCCTGGAATTTTACCGATGGGATTTCCAGGTTAACCAGAGAATTACTAAAAAGTTAAGTTTTAACGGGAATATTGCCAATATCTTTAATCAACCTGACCGTTCAGTAAGGCTAATTACAGGATACCTGAGAGATCTTGAGTATTATGGTTCTTTGGCCCAGTTTGGTCTGAAATATACTTTTTTCTGATCCTTTAATCATATTCAAATAATTAAAAATAAAAACTTTTGAAGTTCACGTTTTATTCATCATTTCCTGATATAATGGTTATAATAATTCAATCACTTTATTGTTAAACTAAAAAGTAATGCTTATGAAAAAGATTTTTTTTACTTTATTATTTATCGGAATATTATTTTATAGTATACCGATTTTCGGGCAAAAAACTGTTGTCGTTGTTGAGCCCGATGCCGGCCTTGATGTTGGCGCATTAAATAATGCAATTAATACAGCAGAAGATCCTGGCAATAAGATCTTTGAGCTCCGAAGGGATGGTGTGTATTATTTAAATGGTGCAATATCACATAGTGGTTATACACTACATATAAGGGCTGAGGAAGGTTCCGGTACCCGTCCTGTACTTCAGCCTGCGGTTGATGAGAATGGAGCCTCATCTAATCATTTTAACCCTGGGGGGCCACTTATCCTTGAAGGTCTTCATATTCATGGTATCAACGAGTTGGGAGCATTAGTCAACAGGTTGATCATCGTAAGCGGTGTTGAAAACAGGATTACTGTTGATGATTGTTATGTGGATTACGCCGATCAGGTATTTATTCGGTTGACTTCCACCATGGCTGATGTATCTATCTCAAACTCAATTATCAGAAACCTTTTCAGACCTGAAAATACTGATAACGGACGTGTTATTGACACCCGTGGTAACGTAACGGACACTCTGTCGCTTGTTAACTCAACCTTTTACAATAACGCGGCAACAATTGTTTCTACCGGATCCGGAATGGTTACTTACATCAACATGGATCACAATACATTCTTCCAGTTTGGTCTAAAGTATAATCTTAACCTTCGCCTTACATACAAAGCCGATATTACCAATAATATATTCTATAATTTCGGGTACCGTGCCAATAATTATTCCCACCAGCCTCTTTTTTCAATAGATTCTATGTTTACTATCGGTGAATATAATGATGCAGGCAGGTATTTTAACTTGAGTAACAATAATTGGTACATTGATCCGGTAATTGGAGAGATTATTGATGATTATGGACCCCAGGACCTGGTAAGATATGCAGAATGGGATACAGAGAAAGAGTACCCGATTCCATGGAAATGGGTTCTTCGTACTGATCTTTTTGCCAATCAGTCAATACTTGATACGGCTACTGTAACATTACCACCAAATTTTATTCGGTTTATTGATAATGGGCAGGTTGATACCTCAAATATTTTCAGGGAAAAGTTATATTTCACCAATGCGCCACCTCTGAATCTTGATTACTGGAAATTTTATGTAGAAAATAATTTTGATGTAGGATCACTAAATCCCCCAAGTCCGTATGCTGATGAAGATTCGCTGGTTCTGGGTGAAGTCACAACAGGCGCTTATAATTTCAGCTATAATGACAATTCCAGATCCGCTACATCTGCCACAGGTGGCCTCCCATTGGGTGATCCAAGATGGGTTCCCTATACAACGGTATCAACAAAAGATATGGGTGTAAACTCAACCTCTTCAGGAAGAATATATCCTAATCCATTTGCTGATAATGTTATATTTGAATTTAATGCCCAAAAAGCAGGTTCAGTCATATTTAAAGTGTACAACATGTTGGGAAAAGAAGTATTTTCTCTTACCGAAAATATTAATCCCGGAAATAACAATATACCAGTCAATTTTGGT
>CAYVTV010000064.1:0-17896 GCA_964454295.1 uncultured Bacteroidaceae bacterium | reverse complement strand
GATAGTTTCTCTTACCTCTTTAACACCTGAATTTACAGCACTGAGAATATAAAATGGACGATCTAGTTTTCCTGCCAGCAATCGTGCAAGAGTAGTTTTTCCAACGCCGGGAGGTCCCCATAAAATAAAGGAAAAGACATTGCCGGTTTCAATCATTTTACGCATAACACCCTCCTTACCAACGAGATGCTCCTGTCCCATGAAATCGTTTAATTCTCTGGGGCGCATTCGGTCAGCTAATGGCTGATTTGGGCTCATAGTTAAAATGATTCAAATTTTTTATAAAGATATAAATTTATTATGCAACCTAATTTTATGAATGTGGGTCAATAGAATAAAATTACTTTACCTTTATCTGTTTTCTTCAAACTACTTATTGTAAATTTGTAATCTGACATGTGTTTAATCATCATAATGTATTAATAAAAATTTAAAATTATGAAAAGAAGATTATTGCTTTCAATAATACTATCGCTGATGTTTACGGCGATTACTATTAATTCCAGTGCACAGTTAAAAGAGGTGGATTTTATAAAGGGTGGATTTGATGACGCGCAGCTATTATTTAAGGAATATCTGACCCCCTGGGCTAATATTCTGGGTGCAGACCTTAATGGCGGGTGGTATAATACGGCTAAGCCTCATAAACCACTGGGTTTTGATGTAACAATAACTGTAAGTACAGCCTGGGCTCCTTCAACCGCCGGTTCCTTTGATCTTTCAGATCTTGATTTAACCGGGAATGTTGAAGGCAATTCAACAGCGCCCACCATTGCAGGGAAAAAAACGGATACAAGGCCTGTAATGAATTACAGTACCCCGAATCCTTTAGGAGGAGATCCCATAACAGTTGCAGAATATAAGGTTCCTAACGGTACCGGAGTGAATTTTCTTCCCCTGCCTATGGCACAATTGGGAATAGGACTTCCTTTCGGAACTGAAATAACCGGCCGTTTTCTTCCTGATCTTCCGCTGGGAAATGCAGGGAATATAAGTTTATGGGGAGTAGGAGGGAAGCACAGCATTATCCAGTGGATCCCTGTATTAAAAAAGCTTCCTGTGCTCGATATTTCTGCTCAGGGGGGTTATACCAGTTTGCTGACCTATGCAAATTTAACTGTTGATGTGGATGACAGGGCCACTGACCGTACCACTGATCCGCTTGCATTTAAGAATCAGAGAATAGAACTCGGTGCAAAAGCATTTACTGTTAATCTTATTGCTTCGCAAACATTACCCTTCATTACATTCTACCAGGGAATAGGCTATAGTTCTACCACAACAAATGTAGGTTTAAAGGGTAACTTCCCTGTTTCCCGCCTGGAAACCAATTCATCCAGTGCAGATTACGGCGAAGTAATTGTGACCGATAGTGATATCTATAAAGATCCGTTTAATGTTGAGATGCAAAATTCGAAAGATCTCAGGCTGAATGCAGGTCTCAGGTTAAAACTGGGAATAATTACCATTCACTTTGATTATACTAAAGCAAATTATAGCGTTTTTACAACCGGACTGGGCATAAGTTTCAGGTAATTTAAGCTTTGCTGATTTACATTTTTACCGGGAGGTAAACTATCGTTGTTTACCAGCAATTGACAGTTATTCCTTTTTTCCGAATTCAATGTTCTCAAAATAGTCCAGCAATCTTTTCAATAATCTGAAATATAGAGCGATAAATAAGAGAACAGACATAAACCATATAACTATAATATTAACCCAGATAGTTGGCAGGTAGGTGCCAAAAATTTGTTTCCGTGGTGCATAGAAGTGAGCTTTCACAAACTTCTGCATAGGATCGAGGTAAATAGGGTCAGTTTTTTGAATAAGCTCACCCTTGTATTCCACAATTCGTTTAAATTCATTTTTATTAGTTACAAATTCCTCCAGGCAATCGTTATGATGTACTCTTTTCAGATGTGCAATATATTCTTTATCTTCTGATGATCGTATCTCATTTTTACGGGTAAAGACCTGCTTGTACAACCTAGCATAGAAATCTCTTATTTCCTGGAGATATTTTAATGCTGAAGTAATGATTTCAGGAGTTATGTCATCACTATTCAGTTTGTCATTTGCGATTAAAATATTATCGGGTGTAGAGGGCAGTGTATTTTTCAACAGCATCCTGTATTTATGTTCTTTACTAATTTCATTTCTTACTAAATCAAGGTTATAAGCAATTTGTTCTTTGAATTCGGGATTATTCAGATTTTTTTCGACGAATCTAAGTTTGTTTTGCAATTCATTAATCAGAAAATCGGATTTAAAGCTGGCATTGCTGCTGAGTTTGTCAAGGTCATAATACCTGCTTTGATACAGATTATTCATAAACTGATAGGTTGCGAGTCCTTCATATGCCCATCTTGCAGTAATTATCTCTCCATATAATGGGATAGATTTGGGACTGGATATCTTTGGATTAAGATTCTCATATTTAACAATAATGCCGCTTAGAATAATCTGTGGGATTACAAGAAAAGGAATAAGAATATAAATGGTTACCACAGTTTTAAAACTATCTGAGATCAGTAAACCCATAATATTTGAGAATGTCCATGCGCTGAATAAAACAAGCCAGTATTCGAAATACATGCCTTTGATTTCCATTATTGTGTTTCCTATTATTACAAATGTAAAAGCCTGAATAGCGGAAAGTACAAATTGGACAAAAACCTTGGAAAACAGATAACCAGACCAGCTCAGGTTAAGGAATGACTCTCTTTTCTGGATTTTACGATCCTTGATTATTTCTTCAGCACTTACAGTTAATCCCATGAATATGGCTACGATAACAGACATAAAAATATACACTGGCAGATTAGTGTTCTCAAGCAGTGTATACCCGTACTGGTTGGATACATCAACGCTGAAGTATTTTATGATATAAGCCAGAAGAAAGGCAAGGACGGGAGCTTCCAGGAAATTTATCGCAAGATATTGAGTGTCACTTAATTTTTTCAGGATATCCCTGGTTACAAATACCCAGAATTGTTTTAATGGATTAGGTGTTTTGAAGGAGACAGGAGGCAGGTCATCAGCGGTAATTCCTGATTTTTCTTCTTCCGTTTTATTCTCGCTGACAAAATATCCGGCCCATTCGGTCGGGGAGATTTTTCTTATATCTGTTAGTTTTCCGTATTCATCAAGTACTGAAGCTTCGACAATATTAAACACCTGTTCGGAATTTACGTTGCCACAGGCATGGCATTCGCTTTCATTCCAGTTGGCATGATGAACCTTAGATTTGAAATAAATAATGGAATCAACCGGATTTCCGTTATAAATAAGATACCCTCCGGTATCAAGGATAAGGAGTTTATCCAACATTTTAAATATATCAGAGGAAGGCTGATGTATAACTACAAAAACCAGTTTACCTTTTAAAGAAAGTTCTTTTAAAAGGTCCATGATATTTTCACTATCCCTGCTTGATAATCCGGATGTTGGTTCATCCAGGAAAAGGACTGCAGGCTCCCTGATTAGTTCGAGCGCAATGTTCAGTCGTTTTCGTTGTCCTCCACTGATCTTTTTATTTAAGGGTGAACCGACCTGTATATCCTTAATTTCAAACAATCCCAGATTTTTTAAGGTCCTGTGAACAATCTCTGTAAGCTGATCACTGTTGTAATCACCAAAACATAATTTTGCATTATAATAAAGATTCTGGAAAACTGTTAACTCTTCGATCAGAAGGTCGTCCTGGGAGACATGACCTATTATACCTTCAATGCGTTTATCACCTGAATGAATGCTTATACCGTTAATAAGTACTTCTCCTGAAGTAGGAGGGGAGGAACCGTTCAGTACATTCAGTAACGTTGATTTACCTGCGCCACTAGCCCCCATAATACCTATCAGACGCCCCGATATTTCTGAAAAACTAATATCATTCAGGCCTTTTTTACCGGATTTAAATTTATACTCAACATCCTTTACTTCAAATAAAATCTTTGATTTAATTCTGTCTTCAGTAAACCTGCTAACTACATCGCTGTAATAAATAGGGCTGATCTGCTGATTTCTGATCGATGAACCATAATTGAACGGATAAACCTTATCCTGTTCAATCATCTGTCCATTCATGTATATTTCATTTACCCCGATATACCGGATGAAATACATATTACTGGAAGGAACACTAAGGACACGGATCTGTCCCAGCATAGCATCTTCCAATATATGTTTGGTTTTTATTTTATTATATTCATCTCCTTCTTTATCATCAATAATAATAACATATTCAGAATCCTGCACTACATCGAAGGGAAAGAGAACAAATTCCCGAATCCTGATAAACTCATCGGAGGGAATATTAAATGTTTCTGCCACCGTTGTAATGAATTCCATTTCCTGATCAGATATTTCGCTATTATCTGATTTTACAAATTCAAGCAGTCGGATAAGAACAATAATTTTCTGATCCTGAGCTAGTTCCTCATTAATCTCAGTGCAAATCTTTAATACTTTAACTGAACTGGCAGATATAACTCTTCTTCTGGTTCCTTCCTCCTTTTGTTTTGCCTGATGCATCAGATAATACTGATCAAATACCTTCAGGTATTCTTCAACAAGTTCTGAGTTGAGTTGCCGTTTCAGGAAGGATTCAACAACAATCCTTCTGTCTTCTTTATTGCTCTCAGGCCTGGCAATTATGGCAAATAGCTGCATTAATGCCTTAAGAATCTGTTCACTCATGGAGATTATGAATTAATATGGGAATACGATATTTCGATTAAAATTAAACCCGAAGATATGAATTATTATAAAACCAAACATCAAGATGACACAGATGTTTTATTCCGGGGAATTATTATACTGCCCATAGATATATTATCAGGAATGACAAAGGGATTAGGATCCCGATCAAAGTAAGCACGGCTCCACGACCTGTGATGCCCTTTTTCCCTTTGATCATGAACAGCCCTGTTACGGCTATGAGTATCATGGAAACTGCAAAAACATCAGAAATCCATGTCCATAATCGTTTGGGTTTATTGTAATGTAGAAAATTAAACTCCCACAATACAGGTCTTTTTCTTAATTTTATCATTTCCCCTGAACTCAACCACTCTGCCTTCAATGTCCATTGGAAATTCAGTAATGTTTTTATCGGTATTTACCCTGAGGTAAGCATCCTCTTCATCACCTGCAATAAATAATTTCTGTCCCCCATGCCTGCAAATGTGAGTAACCATACCGGTAACCTGGATCTTTTTATCGGTATAACTACCAGGATTAGCTAACATCTCACTGACTGTTAGGGAGATATCTGCCTCAACATTTTCTTTTTTATTATTAGAGGCACATGAAAAGGATAAAATGAGTGCAAAGATGATACATATTTTCTTCATAAAGTATAATTTTAATGAACCATTGATATAATGTTCAGATAAAAAAAACAAATATACATGGAGACAGGTTTAAAACAATATAAATCTTCAGGAATTAAAAATAATTCATATCTCCTGATAGAGGCAGGCATTTTTTAAATAAACTCATCGAGTTTAAATGTAACAGAAATAAGCCTGTCATTGCGATAAAACCTGATTTTAATTTTTTTGCCTGGCTTCGACTGCAGTATATGATAGATATCGCTCATTTGCATCTGTGTTACCGGAACATTGTTAATTGAAACCAGTTCATCGTCTTCCCTGATACCTGCTTTCCAGGCAGGTGAACCTTCCATCACATTTTCAACGAAATATATTTTTAATCCGGCATATGGAGCAATAATTTCCATTCCACTCAGGTTCACATTAAATGGTTTATGAAAAAATTTATTCGGGCGCATTCTTATTTCGGAGTTATTATAATCAATTACGAGGTTAAATCTTCTCAGGATATCTGAGCCAATACTTCCGTTTCTGAGATCCATTCCTGCAGCATATAATAAGGAGGATGAATCAGGAAATGACACAACAGGATTTTTTATTTTAAAGTTACTAATATCAAGCCATTGAAGTCTGGCGACCTCGCCAAATACCTTGCCATTAAGACCTGAGCCAAGAAGTGTATATTTTTTGATTTCGGGTTTTATTAAATCAGGCAGGGTACTTTCGTCAAGCCATATTGTATGACTGGCGCCTGTATCTATTAATAGTTTTATGTTATGCACAACTCCATTGTTGTCTGTTAACAAAACATTAATATAAGGTTTGGTGTCATGTACCGAAATTGGAATTGTCTTATACCGCCTGTATTTCTTTGCACTATAGAATGATTCGGGTTTGTAAAATGTAATTGTGCTGTTCGTATAGTTGATTGAAACAATAAAATTTTTAAATAGCGGATATCCAAGAATACCGTTAACTGAAACTCCCATTTTGGCAGACAGATTAAAGCTGTTGTCGAGTAGCACATAGATATCCTGATTATTACCAGTAATATCGGAAATAGTGATATTATTTCCATAAGAATGAAGTGCATTTACAGGCTCACCCTGCCCAAGTCCCTGCAGTTGAACCTCTCTGGCAAATACCAGAGAAATGCTATCCTGCCAGTTTAATTCGGAAAGAATTGTTGTGTTTAACCCTGTATCCAAAATGAAATTTAATGTGTCGGAATTATTAATACTTGCAGGTATAATAATCAGGTTATTATGCATTTTAAAGGGAATGCTAAGGGAGGTTTGTTCAATATTTTTAAAAGAAAACCTTTTAAGTGGATCCTGACCTGATAATTCAGTATTATAACAATATATAAGAAGCAGTAAGGTTAAAAAACTGTATTTTAATCTGTTCATCCTGTTTTTTATGGTATTATATTTTACGATGCATAAACTGCAGCTCATTCCGGTAATTATTACTAAAAATTTTATGACAAGTTGACATAAAAGTACAACATGGCAATTAATTTGCACAAAAAAGAAATAAAAAAAAAGTAAAAAGAGATGAACTTGAGCAATTTGACCATAAAATCACAGGAAGCTATTCAGAATGCATTTTCGCTTGCCGCTGGTTATAATCACCAGGCAGTTGAGAATGCTCATGTATTGCAGGTATTACTTAATCAGGATGATACACTGGTTACCTTTATTTTAGGAAAATTTAGTATAAATAAACAAACACTTACCTCCGTACTCAAACGGATCATTTCCTCTTTTCCTCAGGTCACCGGGGGAAATCAGTATATCTCCAACAGTTTGGCCACTACCATAGGAAAGGCAGAAGACACGTCAAAGGAAATGGGAGACCAGTTTATTTCGGTTGAACATATTCTGATGGGCATGCTTTACCCCGGAGATCAAACCTCCCGGTTATTAAAAGATAATGGAATAACAACAAAAGAATTAAAGAAAGTAATACTTGAGTTAAGAAAGGGATCAAAGGTGGTATCAGAAACTGCTGAAGAAACCTTCCATGCCCTGGAACGTTATGCAGTTAATTTGAATACCAGGGCAAAAGAAGGGAAACTGGATCCCGTAATAGGCAGGGATGATGAAATTAGAAGGATTTTACAGATACTTTCCCGCAGAACAAAGAATAATCCTTTACTGATAGGAGAACCAGGGGTTGGAAAAACTGCCATTGCTGAGGGACTTGCTCACCGCATTGTTGATAATGATGTTCCTGAAAATCTAAAAGATAAAAGGATATTTTCTCTTGATATGGGAGCATTAATAGCAGGGGCAAAGTACAAGGGAGAATTTGAAGAGAGATTGAAGGCGGTTATTCAGGAAGTAGTAAATTCTGATGGTTCAATAATACTCTTTATTGATGAAATTCACACACTGGTTGGTGCAGGAAAAGGGGAAGGGGCAATGGATGCCGCCAATATACTGAAACCTGCCCTGGCGAGAGGTGATCTGCGGGCAATCGGGGCTACTACATTAAGTGAATACCAGAAATATTTCGAGAAAGATAAAGCCCTTGAGCGACGGTTCCAGCCGGTAATGGTTGATGAACCGGATATTCAAAGTGCCATTGCAATTCTTCGCGGATTAAAGGAAAGATATGAGAATCATCACAAGGTAAGGATCAGAGATGAAGCGATCATTGCATCAGTCGAGTTGTCTAAAAGATATATTGCAGACAGATACCTGCCTGATAAAGCTATAGATTTAATAGATGAAGCCGCATCAAGACTTCGGCTGGAAATGAACAGCGTACCTGAAGAAATTGATGAAATTGAAAGAAAAATCAAACAGCTGGAAATAGAAAGGGAGGCAGTTAAAAGAGATGGTGAGAGTAAAAGGATCACCGAGATTTCTTCATTGCTTGCTGATTATTCAGAAGAGAAATCAAGCTTAATGGCAAAGTGGAAGACGGAAAAGCAAATAATTGATAAAATACAAAATGTAAAAGAGGCCATTGAGGATTATAAATTTCAGGCTCATGAAGCAGAAAGGGCAGGTGACTATGGAAAAGTGGCTGAGTTAAGATATGGGAAAATTAAGGAAGCCGGGGAGAATCTGGAAAATTACAAGCGAGAGTTAAATGAGATTCAGAAGGATACTGCCTTGATAAGGGAAGAAATAGGAGATGAGGATATAGCGGAGATAGTTTCAAAATGGACCGGTATTCCCGTTAGCAGAATGCTGCAAAGTGAAAAAGATAAATTATTGAACCTGGAAGACGAACTGCATAAAAGAATAGTAGGACAGGAGGAAGCTATTACCGCTGTTTCAGATGCTGTGAGAAGGAGCAGGGCTGGATTGCAGGACCCGAAGCGACCTGTAGGATCATTTATATTTCTGGGAACCACTGGCGTTGGAAAAACGGAATTGGCAAAAACATTGGCAGAATTCCTGTTTAATGATGAGTCATTGTTAACCCGCATTGACATGTCTGAATATCAGGAGAAACACAGTGTATCAAGACTTATAGGAGCACCCCCGGGATATGTCGGATACGATGAAGGCGGGCAGCTTACAGAAGCGGTTAGACACAAACCATACTCAGTTGTGCTCCTTGATGAGATCGAAAAAGCACATCCTGATGTTTTTAATATTTTACTGCAGGTTCTTGATGATGGTAGATTAACAGACAATAAGGGAAGAACAGTAAATTTCCGTAATACAATTATCATTATGACCTCAAATTTAGGTTCGGCACTGATCAGGGAACGAATGGAAAATATTTCCTCTGATATAAATGATATTAAATTTGAAGAAATAAGAACAGAAGTGTTTGAAATACTAAGGCAAACCATTCGTCCTGAATTTTTAAACCGGATTGATGAAATAATAATGTTCAAACCTCTTGAAAAAGAACAGATCCTTAAAATAGTTGAACTCCAGTTCGATCAAATCCGCACCATGCTTTTAAAGAATGGAATTGAATTACGTATAAAACAGTCAGCACTTGAATGGATGGCAAACAGGGGATTCGACCCCCAATTTGGAGCGAGGCCGGTTAAAAGAATTATTCATAAATACCTGTTGAATGAGTTATCGAAGAAAATTCTGACTGATGAAATAGTAAAGGATAAACCTGTTATAATTGAGGCAGGAGATAATAAACTTGAATTTGAAAATTAGGCTGTAAAGCTTTTTAGGGCGTCTTCCCGGGTGTTATATATTTCAAAAACATTGTGGAGCTGAAGTAACTTAAATAATTCCATTACTTCATCGCAAAGATTACATAATTTTAAATACCCGTAATTATTGTTGGCTGTTTTCATGACAGAAAGAAATACACCGAATCCGGAGCTGTCAATAAATGTAACACCCTTTAGATCGAGTATTAGCCTGGTGTTGGGAGTCGTAAATAATTGTTTTAGTTCTTCCTTAACTGCTTCCGTAATTAATGCGTTGAAACGGGTTACATCATCAAAAGAAGAAATCAGTATGCCATTAATATTTTCTGTTTTAATCATTTGTTATGATTTAATTAAGGTTTCTCTATAGGCAATTAATTCTTTAATTCCGACTGTGGTTTCCTGAATAAAGAATTCAATGTAATTATTATAGCTATCAATGTTAGTTTTTTCCTTTGCCATTATTTCCAGCTCTCTTAATTTCTCAGCCAATGTATTCATACCCATAATTGCCACAGTTGATTTTGCTTTATGTGCTACATTGCTCAAAGCCTCATAGTTACATTCTTTTTCAGCATGTTGCATCTCTGTAGCAATTTCCAGTATCTGGATGGAAAATAGTTCAATCATTTCCAATATGATACTGTTATTCCCGTCACATATTGATGAAAGGTATGTTAGATCAGTTTTCTCCATGCAGATAAGTTTTATGCAAAATAAATAAAAAATCGGATATATTCCATTTTTTGTGATTAACTGGTTATTTAATTATTGGTACTATTCAGGTATGATCTTTTTAATTTTTAATTTTGATGGAATTCTTTTACATTTATATTCTCAATATTTTTATTTTTGATTATGAATCCCACATGTTTTGTAAACACAAACACGAATGAATAAATTTATTAAAACATGTGGGTTCCATATGACCATTGAAAATTAAATTTTGTACATATGAAATATCTTATATTAATTATTCTTCTTTCTGTCAATGTTCCTTTTACAAGGGCTCAGGATGAAGGAAGGAATAAAAAAAATGCCAGAATAGCATATAATAGTGCTATTGAAGCCATTACTCTTGGAAATTACCAGGAAGCTTCACTACTTCTCACAAAAAGTCTTTCAGATGACCCCACTATGACAGAGGCCATGCTTACCCACGCTAAGGTGAAAATTGAGCTGGGTTTGACGGATAAAGCTGTTGAAGATTTTAAAGCTCTTATAGATCAGAATCCGGATGTTGGGGAGTATTGGTTTTATGACGGATACCTGGCTTTTGAAGGAGTCCCCGATTCAGCTGTTTTGCAAAGTTTTTATAAGGCTGCCACATTGGGTTACAATACTCCTCAGTTATTTTATTACATGGGATTACAAAGGTTCCTTTCAGGGGATTATCAGGGTGCTGTGTCTGACTTTACCAGGACCATTGAGCTGGAGAATTCTAATTACCTGGCATATCACGACCGGGGTTCAGCCAAACGCTTACTGGGTGATATGCAGGGTGCGTTATATGATTTTCGGCTGTCAACAAATCTCTTTCACGATAATCCTGTTGCTTTCAATAATATGGGCAGTGTTAAGATTATTCTGGGTGATTTTGAAGGAGCTATTCAGGATTATTCCGTTGCCATTAACCTTGACAGGGAATTTGTTATTGCATATAATAACAGGGGGGCGGCCAACTACTACATGGGTAATATGGAGGAGGCAATGGCTGATTTTAGTTATGCTCTTAGCCTGGATGAATCGTATATTCCCGCTATCATTAATAAAGCTTCGGTAATAACAAAAGATTTTCATTATATTGAAGCAATTACATTATATGACGGAGTCTTAAACAATTCTCCGGATAATGGCATTGCCTGGTTAAACAGGGGACTGGTCAAGGAATTGACAGGTGACCTGACAGGAGCATGTGAAGATTGGAAGATGGCTTTTCTGAACGGAATAAAGGAGGCTGAAAATTTTATTAAAGAGTGTAAATAAATTAAAAACATTACCAATGATCACCCGAAAAATAACTTCAAGTATTTTAATGTTGTTTATACCTGTATTTCTCCTTGCCCAGCAGGATCTTACCATTTCAAGGAAAAGCTTTAGAACTGATGCAAATGAAGGCTTCAAAGAAGCATGGGCCAGTATTATGGAAGGAGAAAAGTTTTTTGAAGGAGGAATTGGTATATATCCTCTTGCCCGGGAGCATTATCTGAAAGCCCATCAGTATAACAGTGAACATCCGGTTTTAAACCTTAAAATAGGGATTTGTTATTTATACACTGACGACAAATTTGAAGCCATTAATTATATCCTCAGAGCATATGACCTGGCACCCAAGGTAAGTGATGAGATATATTTTCTTCTGGGAAGAGCCTATCATCTTATACATGAATTTGACCGGGCAATAGAGTACTATAGTGAATTCAAAAAAACAACTGTTCATACTGCTGTTTTCTCAGGCGGTGCAGATATAGATAAGCTCATTACAGAGTGCAACAACGGTAAAAAAGTAGTTGAAAATCCATTGAGGGTAATTATCAGTAATATGGGGAGTAGCATCAATTCGCCCTTTGATGATTATTTTCCCATTCTCAGTAATAATGATTCTGTGCTTTATTTTACATCACGAAGACCATTTCCGGGTAATACCAGGAGGAATCCTTTTGATAATAAGTATTTTGAAAATATTTTCGTGAGCCATTTTCAGGATGGGGAATGGCAACCTGCCACCACTTTATTTGAAAAACCAAAAAAATCGGTTACGGAAGCTGCTGTAGGTATTTCTCCGGATCATAAAACCTTGTATGTATATCGTGGCGGAAAAAATGGAGGTGATATTTATTATACAACCCAAAAAAAAGGAAAATGGCAAAAGCCTAAACCTATTGAATCCATTTTACGGAGTAAGGAAGCAGATGGTTCTGTATTTTTCACTCCGGGAAATGATTCCGTGTACCTGATCTCTGAGGCAGCAGGGATAACAAGGGGAGGGAAAGATATCATGCTTGCTTTAAGAAATGCAAAAGGTAAGTGGCAGAAACCAGTTAACGCCGGCAGTATCATTAATACTGTTTTCGATGAGGCTGGTGTATTCCTTACCGCTGACAGCCGGGAGATTTATTTTTCATCAAAGGGTCATAACACCATGGGGGGATTTGACGTTTTCCGCTCAGTGAAGCTGGATAATGGCATGTGGTCTGATCCTGAAAACATTGGTTATCCGATAAACACTCCTGATGATGATCTTTTCTTTTCTTTGTCGGATGATGGGAAGTATGCCTGGTATTCAACTATACGTGAAGGAGGTTTAGGAGCAAAAGACATTTATAAACTCACCTTCCTTGGAACTGAAAAGGAACTTTTGCTTAGTACCGAGGATGTAGTATTGTCAGGAATTCCTGTGGGTTCAAAAAAGGGCTTTTTTACCTTGCCAGTGCCGGTTGAGATTGATACATCGTATTGGCTTACCGGCAAAGTCCTGGATAAGAAGAGCAATGATCCTGTTTTTGCCCGACTTGAATTTATTGATGTTAATGCATCGCAGATTGTGGCCACAGCAATAACTGATTCAAGCGGAATATACAGGCTTAAGTTTTCCCGTCCCGGAGTATTTGGTGTTGAAATAAAGGCTATCGATTACCTTTTCTTTCTTGATGCCGTTAACATGGAAGGAGCTACAACCGATGAACCTTTCATTAAGGATTTTTATCTTGAAAAAATTGAAATCGGATCAAAAGTTATTCTTGAGAATATATATTTTGAAACAAACAAGGCGACTCTTACTCCCGGTTCATATGTTCAGTTAAATCAGGTAGTTGAGTTCATGAAAAGTAATGCTTCCCTTCGTTTGGAAATATCCGGGCATACGGATAATGTGGGCTCATTAAAAGTAAACACCAAACTTTCTGAAGAAAGGGCCAAGTCTGTGGTAGATTACCTGGTGGCCAACGGTATCACGCCTGGCAGGCTTGAATGGAAAGGGTATGCTTTTACTCAGCCTGTTGCACCAAATGACACACCTGAAGGTCGTGAGAGAAACAGACGAGTAGAATTTAAGGTTATTGGGAAATAGATGTGAAAGTTTATATCCTGAAACCAATTACCAGAACATCATCTATTTGATCTACATTGCTTTTCCAGTTTTCAAATATTTTTTCAAGTTCCTGCTTTTGCGTTAGCATTGACATTTTCTGTATCGTCTTCAATGTTTCCCGAAAACGGTTGTATTTGAACTTTTTTCCGTCGGGACCACCAAACTGATCAGCGAATCCATCAGAAAATATGTAAATCGTATCATTTGAACTTAATTCTATCAGATGCTCAGTAAATGATTCTGTTGAGCTATCAGATATTCCGATAGGGATTTTATCGGCAGGAAGTATGGTTAATTCCCCGTTTCTCAGCAGATAAAGCGGATTATTGGCACCTGAGTATCTCAGCTGTTTATTTTTCTTATCATATATGCAAAGGGAAATATCCATGCCGTCTTTTGCCTCTCCTTCAACACCTTTCTGTTTAAGGGCAGTGATCACTTCCCTTTTAAGTTCGTTCAATACTGTAGCTGAAGACACTTCAGATGAATGATTTGCTATTTCATTTAATAAAGTAATCCCCAGCATGCTCATAAAGGCTCCGGGTACACCATGACCTGTGCAATCAGCAGCAGCCACATAACGATACTGCCCTTTATTGGCCGACCAGTAGAAGTCACCGCTTACAATATCCTTTGGTTTGAAAAACAAAAAGTAATCACTAAAACAGCCATCAAGGAAATCTTCCGGAGGAAGCACGGCCGACTGTATCCTTCGGGCATATTGTATGCTGTCTGTAATATTTTTGTTCTTCTCTTCAATTAATTCACTCTGTTTAATAATTTGTTCGTTTTGAGTAAGTATTTCTTCATTTTTTTGTTCCAAATCCTGATTTTTCTCTTCAATTTCAATTTTTTGCCTTGCTAAAATGCTGTTCTTTTTTCTGACGATATACAAGCCTGATACGGACAGGATTAAAATCATTGCTGAAAGTGCCAGCATCCATATTACACGTTTCTTTGCTTCTTTCTGCTTATCAATTTCCAGTTGTTGCCTTTCCTTATCTATCTCGAGTAATCGTATTTCTTTTAAGCGTTCCTTTTCTTCAGTTTCTTTTTGTTTAAGAAGTAATTCCTGTATCTCCCTGTCCCTTTCAAGGGTTTGAATTTCTTTTTGTCTGATTTCTGCTTCATGTCTTTCTCTTGTAAGTTCATAAGATTGCAGAAGACGTTGTTTCTCACTCTGTTCCAGTTCTCTTTCTCTTCTCAGCAGTTCAATTTCTTTTCCTCTTTTTTCAGCTTCAATATGCAAATTTCTCATCTCTAATTCCTTTAATTCTTCGTCAGCAAGAACTAGCCTGAGTTCTTTTTCAGTCTTCTCCAGATCAACCAGTTTACGGGTTAACTCCTGTTCTGTCAGCCTTTGTTCCATAATTAACGAATCCCTGATATTCAGGTACAATTCATAATAGCTGAGGGCTTTAATATGGTCATTACCCAGTTTTAAAATTCTGGAATAAGTATGATAGCATTCCTGCAGAATTTTTGGGTTCATAGCTTTTTTAGCTGACTCAATGGAATTCAGACTATAGATTCCGGCATTATAAAAATCTCTTTTTTCAAGATAAATAAGAGCGATAATATTTTCCAGTACGGCTGCCTCATCAAATTCACCAGAATCTTTCCTGATGGCAAGGGCTTGATTAAGATAATCAAGGGAGTTATCTGTTTCGTTAAGATTCTGATAACATATTCCAATATTTGTAAGGAGAAGCGCTGTTTTCTGTGTTAAGGGTAAAGAGATGGAGCTTAATTCATACGCCTGCAGAAATGCGTTTAATGCTTCAGCAGGATTATTCATTGTAACATAAGTATAACCTATATTGTTATATAATAAAGACATGGCCTGAATGTTGTGCTGAGCTTTGAAAAACTCAAGGAGGATATGATTTGTCTCAAGGTTTTTTTCATACTCTTTTCCGGCCAGGTAAATTTCTGACAGTTGAAAGAGTGAACGCAGAAATAATTCATTGTCGTTATTTTTTTTCGTCCAATCAATAAGCTCATTATATCTTAAAGCGGAAGTCGCAAAATTTTCTGCCTGAAAATGTGCATAAGCAGATTTTTCCAATATTGAGGGGGACTGCATGCTATCCGTTTTTAACAGCTGCTGTAATGTGTTATCATAATATTCACCGGCCTTTTGATAAAGCTTAAGCTCACTAAAAATATCCCCGATTCTTTCATTTACCTTAATGACTTTAGGAGATTTTACTCTTTCAAATACGCCGCTTGCCCTTATCAGGTAAACAAGAGCATTATCATATTTATCCATCATCAGGAGGTTTTCTCCTGAGATTGTAAGGATGTCACCATGGAGTTCGGAAGTTTCAAGAGTAAAAACCGATTGAAGTGCTGATTCGGCTGCTGAAAGGGATTCTTCAAAAAAATGCCCTTCGAATAATTTCAGGGCATGGTTATACGAGGCGATTGCCTGAATACTATCATTTGATAAATAATTGTTTTCAGGGATAGTTTGAGATTTTCCATGGAATGTGATTATCAGAAAAACGAATACTGATAACGATAATATGTTCTTTGAGTTATTACGCATTGCATTCACCAGTTATTCTCTAATTCAGATTAAAAGTAAGCCCGATTCTGATATGTCTTCTCATCTGAGGATTATAGGGCAGGTCTGTTGCGAGGCCTGTAACACCCAGTCCTCCATATTTCTCATCGAAGAGATTATTTATACGGATAAAAGTTCTGAGATTTTCCCCGATTCTGTAATTTGCGGTCACATCCATCAGGTAAAAACCATCAATATCCTTAAAAATGTCAGGGAATAAATCTTCAAAAGGCAATATCACCCTTAGCCACTTGCTCATCCAAACGCTTTCTATGTTAATATAAAATTTTTCAACAGGATAAAGAGAAAATTTTATCTGACCGAAATGTTTTGGCATGAGTTTGAATCCTCCCAATAATTCAGGAATATCAGTAAGTCCGGGAATTTTCTCACTTTTTTGAGCAAAGCTAAGATTCAATTCAAGGTCACTCTTCAGTGCCGGAAAAATATCATTCCACTTTCCTGTAACCTGAATTCCATATAATCGTGATACTGCGTTTTTAATATTATCGCGATACAAAATACTGTCACCCGGTGATTCTATATATCTGTAAGGAAGGTCTAATGTTTCTGCTCTGATATATTTATCCATTATAAGATTTCTTATTTCATTGTAATAGATTGCAATATTGAGGTTAATTTTATTATATAATAAAGTTCTGATCCCCAATTCAGATGCCTGAAACTTTTCCGGCATCAGATTTGGATTCGGGACCATAAGATATGTCAGCAGGGTGGGTTCCTGAGGTACAGGGAATGCTATGCTTTGATATGCTAAATTAGACGGTGGGGCTTTGAAAGCAAAACCCAGCGATCCAAATAATGTGGTGTTTTCAGAAATATTTTTCTGTACAGCAAATCTGGGATTATAGACCATTTTATAATTACTGTTCCTGTCAATACGTACACCTCCCATAATGGTCCACTTTTTTAATAGTAAATACATCTGAGTGAAGCCGGATATTTCATTAAATGTCAGAGGATTAAATCCAAAAGAGCCTAAAATGCTGTCATAGGGCGGAGAATAATTGGCAAATAAGCCATTCTTTTTATAATCCCATGGTGAACTCAGGTAATTTGTAACAGGAAGGTTTTTTGACCTCTGCCAGGTTAATCCGGTAATCACTTCCATATTAACAGATGGAGAAAAAGTAAATATCTGTTCACCCAGAAAATCTTTGGAAGCACTAAAGAGATATACATTATCGGTATTATGCAAATAGGTGAGACCCAGGCTGGAATTGTTGTCCATGTAATACCACAGATTGGAAAGATTAGTAGTGCTCTGCAGGTTATTGCTGATAGACAGGTCGTAGCTGAGGGTTGCTTTCCGGATAAAATCGGCCCAAAAATTCTGAGGGTTATTGTATTTATATAAATAAGCTGATTTACCGATGGAACTGTGTGTTCTGCGGTACATGTTATCATAAGAAAGTTTCACTCCTCTGAAATCAAGTTGCAGTCCTATCATGTGGCTTGCAGAGGAGAGATCCTCAAGTTCCGGGCGGATTAGGGAACCTTCATAATTCAGAGGGTAGTATTCATGGATGAAATCAACAGGGGTTACATTATTTGCCCTTAACAGGTCTTCATCTATCTCCAGCGGGTTGTAAACTGTTCCGTCAATAATAAGGCTTTTTTTTATGTTTTGAAGATAGTTTAATGGATTATAAGCATCAGCATACCCTTTAGTGATGTATAGATCTGGTTGCTCGCTTTTATTAGCATAAAAACTATATTTTAAAATATTTCTGTTT
>CAYVTV010000063.1:5873-17921 GCA_964454295.1 uncultured Bacteroidaceae bacterium | reverse complement strand
ATTTAAGTTTCAAAATTGCATCTCTTACTGGTGTTATCACCTGAATTTTTGGTATGTGGAATCTGAAATCTGGAATCTGGAATCTTGAACCTTGAACCTTGAACCAACCTTCGCTGAAGCTTTAGTTGGCACTGTCTGGAATCTGGTCAAAGCTCACACGTAACCACGTAACCACGTAACCACATATCCACGTAACCACTTAATCACTTCGTCCCCTTCGTCCCTTATCTTCCCCCATCTTCTTCGCCTCATTCCATATGGCATCCATTTCCTCAAGTGTCATCTTCCTCAAATTCTTCCCGTTTTTTATGGTTTTTGATTCCAGATATTTAAAGCGTTTGATAAACTTACGATTTGTCCTTTCCAGGGCCGATTCCGGATCTATATCATACAACCTGGCAGCATTTACTATTGAAAAGAGTAAATCACCAAATTCTTCCTCAATCTTTTCTTTTTGAGAAAGGCTTATCCCCTGAAGAAGTTCATTTAATTCCTCTTCCACTTTGTCCCACACCTGTTCTTTTACATTCCAATCGAACCCCACTGCCCTGGCTTTCTCCTGAATGCGGTTAGCCTTTATCAATGCAGGCAACCCGGAAGGAACTCCTCCTAAAACTGAGTGATTACCCTCCTTCATTTTTATTTCTTCCCAGTTTTCCTTTACATTATTTGCATCTTTAACCGTAACTTCACCAAACACATGAGGATGCCGGAATATCAATTTTTTATTCAGAGCATTAATTACATCCCCTATATCAAATTTCATATCTTCAGAAGCTATCCTGGAATAAAAAATGATATGCAGCAGCAAATCTCCGAGTTCTTTTTTTATGTCAACATAATTATATTCGAGTATGGCCTCAGATAATTCATATACTTCCTCAATGGTTAAATTCCGGAGCGTATCAAAAGTTTGTTCCTTATCCCATGGACATTTTTCCCGTAACTCATCCATAATATCTATCAGCTTCCCAAATGCCTCCAGTTTCTCCTGTTTAGTGTGCATGGTTCATATATTTTTTATTTCTTATCTTTAAATTCAACACGAATTGTGGAATTAGCATCCAGGTTTAATAATCCTGCTACATTCCCACTGTTTATAGCAATTTCCAGCAAGCCGGCAGAATTGAATATGGCGAGCAGTTCTCCGACAGGACTTTCGTGGTAAAATCTGTTAATGGAAGTAATCCTGTAATGTTTGCTTTGCACATATATCTCAAAAGGCCGGCTCATTCCCACCCTTTCAAATAATTCCCTCGTAATATTGGTAATGGCATTCATAAATGAATCAATATAGATTACCCTTCCGGTAATTACACTTTCATCAATGGTGGGTCTGATAGGGGTTCGCCGTTGATAATCCTTAACAGGTTCGCCCAGTAATGACAGATCCTTTCCCTCTGCAAGGTCACAAACTGTATTTGAAAAAACATCAAATGCACTATAGCTGTTATATGAAGTCAAATCGTTATTAATATTTATTTTCATTATAAATTCAGGTTCTTCATTAATAATCAGGTCAAAAATACCGTTATCAGTTCCGATAAAAAAATGCCGGTTAGCTTTTACCAGAAGAAAAGGATTTTTGTCAGAAGGTTCAGAATTAACAAAAACAACATGAATTGTCCCGGGAGGAAAATGAATATATGAATTCCGTATAATAAATGCCGCCTGTGAAGTATTAAACGCGTTTACCCTGTGTGTGATATCAACTATATTTATATCAATGCAACGGCTTAATATCTTACCTTTAAAAAGACCAACAAAATAATCCTCAGAATTCCAGTCTGTTGTAAGAGTAACAATAGGCATTTTTAAAAATATGGAAAAATAAAAAAATTAAGCTTATTTTGTGTTGTTAAAAGTAGCGATATTTATTCAATTTTATGATTGAAAAGACTGTATATTTGGAAGGTATTGATCCGGTTGATTTCTTTGGTGCAAAAAATGTGAGATTTGAAAGAATCCGCAGACATTTTCCAAAGCTGAGCCTTATTTCAAGAGGCAATGAAATTAAAATAAAGGGTGAAGAACAGGAGATTCTCAGATTCCAGGAAAAGATTGAACTATTATTTTCATTTTATTACCGTTTCAATGATTTGCCAAATGACGATATTGATGAGATTCTGTCTGATGGTTACCGGATTGATAACATTAATAAAGCGGATGAAAATGACATTCTGCTGTACGGAGAAAATGGGAAACCCATAAAGGCTCAGACAATAAATCAGAAAAAGCTGGTTGAAGAATGTCTGAAAAATGACCTTGTGCTGGCCATTGGTCCCGCCGGGACAGGAAAAACCTATACAGCCATTGCCTTGGCTGTGAAAGCGTTAAAGATGAGAGAAATACGAAGGATCATTCTTACACGTCCGGCAGTGGAAGCCGGAGAAAGACTTGGGTTCCTTCCCGGTGATTTTAAAGAAAAGCTTGACCCATATCTGCAACCCTTGTATGATGCTCTGGATGATATGATCCCTTCAAAACGCCTAAAATTATTTATTGAGGAAGGGACCATTCAAATTGCACCCCTGGCTTATATGAGGGGCAGAACCCTGGATAATGCCTTTGTAATTCTTGATGAAGCACAAAATGCTACAGGTAATCAACTTAAAATGTTCCTTACCCGGATGGGAAGAAATGCAAAATTTATTGTTACCGGCGATGTTACCCAAATTGACCTTCCCAGGAAAACTGAATCCGGCCTGATTATTGCAGAAAAAGTACTGGCCGGTATAAAGGGAATATCTGTTATTCATTTTGATGAGAGGGATATTATCAGACACCGCCTGGTAAAAAATATTGTAAAAGCATATCAGAGTCATGAAGATAACATAACTTAAAATAAATCTGTAAAAATATGAGTATGAATAAGGCAGTTATTAAAACCGAATACAAATTCCCGGGACAGGTGAATTTTTACAAGGGAAAGGTAAGAGATGTATACACCATTGAAAATGAGTTGCTGATTATGATCGTTACTGATCGTATATCTGCTTTTGATGTAGTGCTTCCCAAAGGAATACCCTTTAAAGGACAGGTGTTAAACCAGATTGCAAATAAATTTCTGGATGCTACAACCGACATTGTCCCAAACTGGAAAATTCACTCTCCCGACCCCATGGTGACTATTGGCCGGTATGCCAATCCATTGAAAGTAGAAATGGTAATAAGGGGATATCTCACAGGGCATGTCTGGAGAGAATATAACTCAGGCAAAAGGAGTATTTGCGGGGTGCCATTACCTGAAGGTCTTCAGGAAAATGACCGGTTTCCGGAACCCATAATAACTCCCACCACTAAAGCTGATAAAGGTCATGATGAAGATATTTCAAAAGACGAAATTCTGACACAGAAAATTGTTTCTGAAAAGGATTATTTACTGATGGAAGAATATACCCGAAAACTTTTTCAAAGAGGAACCGAAATGGCCGCAGAAAAAGGACTGATACTGGTTGACACCAAATATGAATTTGGCAGGAACGGCGATGAAATAATCCTTATTGATGAAATACATACTCCTGATTCGTCACGCTATTTCTATATGGATGGTTATGAAGAAAGGCAAAGGAAAAAAGAACCTCAAAAGCAGTTGTCAAAAGAATTCCTGCGACAGTGGCTTATTGAAAGAAAATTCCAGGGAAGGGAAGGTCAGGTTATACCCGAAATTACCGATGAAATAGTAACCCGTGTTTCAGAACGGTATATTGAATTATTTGAGAAGATCACAGGTGAATCATTTCAAAAATCAGATACCTCAGCTATCGGGGATAGAATATATAAAAATATTTTATCCTTTCTTACTAATTACTAGTTAGTTATTTTTTTATCGCACTGATAATGAATATTTTAACAACCCACGCTTAAATTACTCATGTTGTTAATAATCAACATATTGCGCCTTCGCGCCTTTGCGTTTTATTTTAATTTAACAAACTACTACTAGCATAAAAACCTGATTAATGCATCTTAACCTTAAGCAGATAGTGATAAGATTACCTTACATAAAACTTGCGTTTGTCTTAATTCTGATTTTTTTTTCCTTCCCGGGACTGGATATAACCGCCCAGGAACCTGTTCCCGTTCAGAAATCTGAAAATAAGGTTATCATTGAAGGCCGGATATATTACCTCCATGTGGTCAAAGCAGGGCAGACATTATATTCAATCAGCAGGGCTTACGGACTGAAAGAACCTGATATTGAAAAAGAAAATCCCGGCGTAATGTCAGGTATAAAAATAGGACAGGTGCTAAAAATTCCTGTTGAAAGCACTGTTACAGCCAGTCCGGTAATTCAGGAAAAAGACACATCTCTTTATATTCATCATGTTCTCATGAAAGGAGAAACACTATTTTCACTATCCGGAAGATATAACACCAGCCTGGCTGAGATAGAGAAGTTAAATCCGGGTATTGATCCTTCAGCCTTAAAGGAAGGTCAGATCATATACCTGCCTAAACCTGTTTCAGGAAAACCCGGAATTGAATATATTAATCATAAAGTACGCAGGAAGGAAACCTTGTATAGCATCAGCAGGACATATAATGTGAGCATTGATGAAATCCAACAGCATAATCCGGATCTGCTTACCGGCACATTAAGAACAGGACAGATGCTCCGGATCCCGAAAATTATTGAGGTCACAGTAGTTGATGTATCTGAAGAAACAGATGAATTCAGCGATTCATTAATAATTATTACTGAAACTGACAGTACAGCCATAGATACTGTAAGTATATATGCTGATCTTGAAGATACCAGGTGGAAGAAGTCAATTGATGTTGCTTTCTTGATACCCTTCAATTTTCGTGACACAACCGATACCCTTTACAGTGGAATGGAGATATTTTCAGATGCTGATGCTGACAAAGCTGCCAATTTATTCCCGGATGCAGCCGGTGCGAAACCTTTTTCTGTCAATTACCTGGAATTCCTTGAAGGAAGCTTGCTGGCACTGGACTCACTAAAGAAAAAAGGCATTTCAGTAAACATGAAGGTAGTTGACACACACAGAAGCCCTGAGCATGTGCGATCAATTGTGGCATCCGGTGATCTCAATAACCTCGATTTAATAATTGGTCCTTTCTTTTTATTTAATGCGGAAATTGTTTCTGATTTTTCAAGGGAAAACAGGATTCCCATGGTTGTTCCCCTGCTAAGCTCTGACAGTCTTCTAAAAACCAACCCATATCTGTTCCAGCTCAATCCTTCAAATACAACTGAATTAAACGGAATAGCAGAATATGTGTCTCAATTTAAGGATTATAATATCGTTCTTTTTTATGCCACAACCAATAATGAACCAGGCAGAGCAAAATATCTGAAACAAAGCATTAATAAAGAGCTAATAATCTTCAAAGCAGACAGTATTAATGAAATCAAAGAGGTGGTTTATGATCCGGCTCAGAAAACTGATCTGTCAGCAATGTTAGCTGAAGTATTATCCGCCGAAAAAAATAATGTTGTCATTATACCCAGTACAAATGAAGCATTTGTATATATTGCCGTAACCCAGCTTTTTTTTCAGCTCCGTAATTTTAATATTGAGATAATTGGAATGCCGCAATGGTCCGTTTTTCAAAATGTTGACCTGCTCTATCTTCATAAATTGAATCTGAGATATCTTACTCCTTATTATTTCAGTTACGACGATTTTCAGATCCGGCATTTTCTGAAAAAATGGAGAAATGAATTCTGGACAGAACCGGTTTCCACCACAAGAAAAGGTTGTAATTACGCTTTCCTGGGTTTTGATGTTACCTGGTATTTTCTGAATTCATATTATAATTATGGTAAACGGTTCGTTATGCATCCTGACAACCTGCACTATGATACACTGATGAACCCTTTTCATTTAAGAAAAAAAGGATATGCCGGCGGATTTGAAAACACCTCGCTAAAAGTTGTAAGATACACTCCCGATTACCTTATAAACTCTGAAAGTTTTATCTTCCGACAGCAGGTAAAACAACCCACATTTATGGTTCCTGAAGCTGTTCAGGATGTCATAGAATGATTTATTAAGAGCACTTCGAAAAATCCCAACTTCAAGGCGTGCAGAAGTTGGGATTTTTAGAAGTGCTCTTTTATTTATCTGGCAATAACCAATGGTTTAACTAATGTACCCAATTTACTGGTAAACCTGAGATGGTAAATTCCCGGAGACAATGTTTGTGTATTCCAGTTAATCTGATAGAATCCGGATTCTTTGTTATTTCGTATCAATGTTTCTAATTTCCTCCCCATGTGGTCGTAAATTGCCATTTCAATAAACATGGGTTCATTCAGATTAAATATAATATTAGTAAAATCTGACATAGGATTTGGATAAACACTCAGACTGTATATATCTTCCAGAGTTGGTTTGACTCCAATACCATAAGATCTGGTGGTTATATCCTGACATTCAGTATCAGTCTGTTGGGTTTGCGGATTTGTTACTTTCAGGCATGCATTATAAGTACCCGGTTCCTCATAATAGAAGGTAACAATTCTTGAACCGCTGAACATAACGACAAATTCCTTCTTTTTAACCTCCGATTTTCTTTCACCAAAGTCCCACTCGTATGTAGCTCCGTCGCCCAGGTTGCTTCCGACAAAATCGGCAGGATAACCTGATACCTTTTTATTGTCCGTTGTATCCAGCTCATATGTGAAACTGGCTTTTAGCTTTCCAACCTCATCCACATTAATCAGTTTGTAGGTAAAATCCCTGCATCTGCTAACAGTATCCTCGATTGTTAATCTTACACCATAATAACCTTTACTTTCATAAATATGAGAAGGATTTTTTACATCAGAAGTATTTCCATCGGCAAAATCCCATTTCCATTTATGAGGTGCTCCTATTGAGGCATCAGCAAAGACAACATTTCTTGTAACATTGTCAACTGTATAAATAAAATCAGCACGACAATCTTTACCTTCAGCTAATTTAACAGGTACCCATTTGCAGTTCATATCCGGCATATCCTCGTCGTTGATTGCAGACAGGCATACCAGAAAATAGCCGTCAGTTTCAAAGGTGTGTGCAGGATTCTGAACATCTGAAGTGTTCCCATCACCAAAATCCCAGTGGTATTCTAAAATATTACCTGTTGATTTATCAGTAAATGCAACTACACCTGTACCCGGATCAGGTCTGAATGCAAAATCAGCATGCAGGTCGTTACCCTGGCTGCTGATCACAATGATCTCCGAATAATAATCCATACAGTTGTTTTCAGAATTATAGGTGTTCAGGCTGGCAGAATAGAAGCCCGGAGCAACGAAGGTGTGAACCGGATTCTGATCGGTAGAATAGTTGCCATCACCGAACATCCAGAATAGTTGAGTTGATTCTCCCATATTCCTGTTGGTAAAATAGGCTGTATTGGTTAATGAATCAACAAAAACTGAAAATTTAGCCGCACAATCGACAGCGCCTGCCTGAACAGGTTTGGAAATTTTATCTACGCAGGTTTTCGTATCATTCATCACAGTTAGTGAAGGATAATAAACCCCTGCCCTTTTATAAGTATATTCAGGATTTTGCTGTGTGCTAAAACCTCCGTCACCAAATTCCCAATAGTACAATGTAACATCGCCTAATGATTCGTCGCGGAAGGTAACTTTACCTGAAACAGGATCAACTATGTAATTGAAAGCGGCCTTGCAGTCTGCAGCGCCGACCTGAATAAATGCTGAATAATGATCACTGCAACTTAGTGTTTCGTTCTTTGCGGAAAGGGTTACAAGGTAATTCCCCGGTTTGTCATATATTTTCTTCGGATCTTTTCTGGCAGAGGTAGTGCCATCACCAAAGGTCCAGAACCATTTATCAACCTCACCATAAGAGTCATTTCTGAAAATAACCGTTTTATCCTCAGGATTTACAAAGAATGTAAATGAGGCATTGATATCGCACTGATCTTCTCCAACAATAATAGTTTTACATATTTTATCAGAAATTCCGGTGGCATCATCAGACACATTAAGACAAACTTCATATAATCCATTCGACTTATAGGTATGAACAGGATTATTTATACTATAAACCGCACCATCACCAACAGTCCAATAGTAGCTGCCCATGTTAACCGATGCCAGATTGGTGAGCTTAACAGTCCTCTTTTCATGATCCACAATGTAGCTAAAGTCGGCCTTTACCCCTGTAATAGTCGGAGATTCATAAATTACATCCCTGCAGATCTTCACCATGCAGCCTGTCACTTCATTCCATGCAGTAAGGCAAACAGTGTAAAAACCAAACCTGTTATATGTATTCTCCGGATTCGGCAGAGTACTGTAATTTCCATTGCCAAAGTCCCAGTAATACTTATCAACCCCAACCACTGCTGAGGTAAACAGAGCAAGTCCTGTATTATTATTTATAATAAAATCAAAATCTGCCTCACATAAAGGTTCTCCTACTATAACTCTCATGGTTTGTGATGAGACACAGTTTGTAAATTCATTATAAACAGTAAGTGTAACAAAATAAACTCCCTCAACACTGTAGGTATGAGTTATCTCTTCTCCGCTTGCGGTTGATCCGTCACCCAGATCCCACGACCATGAGGTGATCTCACCTGCTGATGTACTGGTAAAATACACAGTATTTCCCTCGACTCCTGTTATAAACCTGGCTATACATGCAAGGGAACTTTCCTTAACAAATATATTCTGGGAACTTGTTCCGGATCCGCAGCCATTCGTGACTGTAAGTTTAACTTCATATTCCCCTGCCCGTTGATATACATGTTTAGGATTCATCTGGGTGGATGTGGTCCCGTCACCAAAATCCCATAAAAACTGGTTCGTTGTAAATTCAAACTCATAATATCCACTGAAAAAGCTAATGGTATCATATTTTCTGAAGTTATAATAAGGTTCCATATAAAACCAGGGATCAGGAATATTTGACGAAGCAACATTAACCTGGGTGAATAATTCATCCACTCTTCCACAACTGTTTGTTGCAGTGACTTTTACATTATATGTTCCCGGCTCGGCATAGCTATGTAACGGGAATTGTTCTGTGCTGGTTTGCCCATCAGCAAAATCCCACACATAGGATGTGCCGCCCACAATTGCAAATTTAACAGGATCGCCGGGACATGCCGAACGATCATGTTCATATTCATATTCAGATGCCCTGATAAATTCTCCATCAAGAAACTGTATTCTTTCCGTCCACTCATCTTCAACAATTATGAAACGTATAGTATCATATCCTGTTCTTTGTTCCTCGTACAAACTATAATCTTCCTTTCCATAATCAAAGAAATTGATCATGGTAGTTCCTTCAGTGTATCTGGAAAAACTGCCTGATGAAACATTTGCGCTTTGATAATTGTGGCTAGTATTATTCCTGTATTCCATCTCATATGAACTGGATTCTACATCGTCCCAAAATGAAATAAAGGCATAAAGCTCATCATTTATTTTTCTATACCATGTTCCGGAGATATTATCCCTCTGACACATCCCGTAGTAATCAGGATTCATAGTAATTCCTCCTGATCCTGCCAAAGTATCCAGGTCGGTAACTCCTCCCGGCATAAGAGGAACTTCATGGATAGGATTGTATTGGCCATCGGTCAAAACCCCGTATGCATCCGGCTCTTCCTGTTTGTAATTAACCACTCCGCCGCAATAATATACCGCGGCGAGCCCGATAGAAGGAAGTTCTACCGGATTCAAAGGCACATAGAAAGTCACACGTTCTCCTGCAACAACAAGATTGTCAGAAGTAAACTCAACAATTCCATCAGGCATACCGGGATCATAATCTATATCCAATCCTCCGTACCATAAAAACAGCTGGAATAAATTTCCGTATTCAGGCTGCCAGGCCGGCCAGCTCACCGTAACCATGAATTCGTGATCGGCAGCATCCTGTCGTACCGACCAGTCCTCAGGTTCTTTATCCTCTTCATTCTCAGTGGAATTTTGAACATAATAGAATGGCTTTCTCTCAACATTATCATCAACCTGGATAGTGCCGTTGTAGTTATATGTATTACCACAAACATTGGTGACAACAACCGAATAATCGTAGACTCCGATGTCAGAATATTGATGATCTGCAAGAGTGAAAAGGTCGGTGTTGTTAAAAGTCTTAATGCCCGTAAGGCTTTGTTCGTCACCGAAATTAAAATCGTAGGTATACTTTTTCTGCGGGTCGTATTCATTATCAAAGAAATAGACTGTTTCACCAGGACAAAGGGCCAGTGGCGCTGCCCCTATCATGGCATCATCAGGAATGACTGTATCACTGACAGTTATAAACTGTGAATAAGAAGCCTGAGCGCCACAGAAAGACCTCCCTGTGAGAATTACTTCATATTCACCGGGTGTTTCATAAATATGTTCGGCATGCATACCGGAACCATAACTTTCATCCCCAAAGGACCATTCCCATAAAAGCTCCATTTCTGCATAGGAAGTATTTCTGAATTTCACAACCTGGCCGGGACATACCTCAATAGGACCCTGCTGGTAATCATCATTATACCTCATCGGAACATCTACATTAAAATATATGCCATATACATAATCTTCACTGTATTGTATATTAATCTCTTTTGAATATGATGCTTTCTGACCACAGCCATTAACCACATTCAGTGTAACGGTATACAATCCGGGAGTTGAATACCTGTGCACGGGAATTCTCTCAAATGATTTTACGCCATCGCCAAAATCCCATGTGTATCTCCCTGTGGAAGAATAAGGGTTAAATTTTATTTCAGTTAAAGGACAAGGATAATAGTAACCGTTGATCACTTCATAATCGAAATCTGCGTTGACCTCCAGATCACTGACTATCCTGACCGTTGTGGTTGCAAAGTTGGATCCGCCGCAGGAATTGGTTACGGTAACTTTTGGAAAATATTCCGCATTTTCTCTGTCAGGGTATGTATGTACAGGAGATTTTAATGTGCTGGTAGTTCCGTCACCGAATTCCCAGAGATAAGAAGAAAATTCACCGATGACATCAAACTGGAGCTGGTCATTCGGACAAATATATCCATCGTTTGAAACAACAGGAACAACGGCAGGTATAGCTGAAGTGGAAACTGACACCTGTTTGAAGACGGTATCAATCCCGCAATAGTTCTCGGTAATTAACCTGACAGTGTATTCCCCGGCGGTCTTATATATATGCCATGAAGGGATTGAATATTTTTCTTCACCAACAAATAAAGATCCGTCTCCGAAGTCCCATTCTCCACCCCATACTTCAGTACGCACATTAAATTCTACTTTCTCACCCGGACAAACCGATGGCTGAGAAATATCAAAATCAGTAATTTTTTCGTGAAGGGAGAATTCCTGGATGTATTCACCCAGAATGCTGTCATTATAACTATCAATAGCAACCATTTTCAGGGTATAGTATCCTCCGTCCGGAATTAATATTGGCCCCTCTGGCTGATACATCTGGCCAAGCTCCGCGCTATTAAGATACCAGGTATAAACAGGATTGCCAATTGCATCCTCAGCATAACTGTAATTTAAAATCTCAATTTCTGCAGGAGCACAATAGGAAAGCAGATTATAAGAAAAGTAAAAATAATTATTCTGCGCATTCACCAATACGGGAAGCGCCAGTAATGCCAGTAGTAATAGTACAGCATTAATTTTTTCTTTCATGTAATTTTTTTTCATATATAAGGGTTTATTTTGTTTCAACATAATTTATACGAAGTAATAACAACAATTGTTTCTTTAATTTCTTTAAAAATATCATCCGGGAAAAAAAAATAATTATGTTATAACTATTCAGGAATATCCAACTCAATATTTCCCGCTGATAAAGCAAAGATTTAAACACAAATTTCTGCAGAACCAGGTTCAGAACCATATTAAATCTGCGAGATTACTATAATATTTCATTGAATAGTAAATACTTAATAATTCCGGATAAACATAGTTTTATCAATGTAAAATCTCAGCGAAATATACATCAATTTAAGGAAAATGTAAAGTGAAAATTGATTAATAACAGAGGAGAGCAGACAGAATTACTATATCTTTAATCCAATTACCAGAATATCATC
>CAYVTV010000063.1:0-5863 GCA_964454295.1 uncultured Bacteroidaceae bacterium | reverse complement strand
CTTTCCATTGTTTTAACGTCTCACTTAGAATTTCTGCCTGTTCTTTGAATACTTTCTGATGAATATTTTCCAGGAGTTTTTTAAACTGCCCGGCCATGAACTTTTTACCCTTGTCACCACCAAACTGGTCTATATAACCATCAGAAAATATATACAAACAGTCACCTTTTTTAACAGAAATTTCATTATTGGTGAAATTATCCTTTCGTACTGAATGGATACCTATGGGCATTTTGTCTGCTTTAATCTCCGACAGTTCATTATTCCGTATGATATACAGCGGATTATACGCACCGGCATATTCAACCATCATTTTATTATGGTCAATAGAGACAAGTGCCATATCCATTCCATCCTGGGCTTCACCCTCCTTGCCTGTCTGATGTAATGATTCAACAATGCTTCTTCGCAGGTTATCCAGTATATCTGCAGGTCGTGTAACATTATTCTTATTCACTATTTCATTCAGGAAAGAAACTCCCAGCATACTCATGAAAGCCCCCGGCACACCATGTCCTGTACAATCTGCTGCGGTAACAATTGTTTTTCCGTTTCTTTCCGTCAGCCAGTAGTAATCTCCACTTACAATGTCTCTGGGCAGATACAGCACAAAATGATCATCAAGTCTATCTTCGAGAATTTTTACCGGCGGCAGAATCGCACTCTGGATCCTGCTGGCGTAATGAATACTATCGGTAATTTCCTTATTCTGTTGAAAAATACGGGAAAACAACTCCTTGATCTCCGTATTTTGAGCTTCCAGCAAAACATTTGCCCGCTTCTTCTCCTGGAATTGTTTGTAAAGTAAAGAAGAAAACACAAGGATCATTATCAACCCGAAAACAAAGCTGTAAATAAGTACCCTCTGACGTTTCAATTCTGCATTTCTTCTATCAAGTTCTGCCAGGTTTCTTTCCGATTCGGCCTTATTCTTTGCCAGTTCTGTCTTCTGAAGTTCCAGTTCACGTTCTTTCCTGTCGGTTTCATATTTAGTTTCGAGTTCAGATATCTGCTTAATATAGTCCTCATTCAAACTACTGTCTTTCAATTCATTATATCTTTTATAGAAATTTAAAGCATCATAATACCTGCCCTGACTTGTATAAACATCAGATATGTTTTTATAGATTTCATACACTTCTTTTTTATGACCCAGTTCGGAATTTAATTTAAGGCTTTGATTATAGTAATCGAGTGCTTTTTCATATTTCCCCCATCTGAAATATACCTTGCCAATATCCCAGAGATTTGATGCAACTTCCTTCCTGTTGCCTATCTCCCTGTTGATATTAAGAGCATTCATACTGAATTGCAGGGCATCTTCAAAGTTACCCCCTTCCATGTATACGCTTCCGATCAGATTCTGTGATTTGGCAATTCCCGGCTTGTAATTGATATCCCTGAAAATACGTAATGCTCTGTTATAATTATTCAGGGCTTCACCCATATCCTTCTTTTCCCGGTAAACAAGGCCTATATTATTGTATGTTTCAGCAATAAACTGCATGTTCTCCATCTCTTTAAACAATTCCAGACTTCTCTGATAATTCAGCAATGCCCTGTCCATATCCATGCCCATATAAAAATGAATATTGGCAATATTGTTAAGGGCAATAGCCCGTCCAAAAGTATTATCAATTTCTTCCTGAAGATTCAGGTTTTCCTGATAATATTCGAGGGCCTTTTCATATTCTCCCCAGTTTTTGTAAATTATTCCGATGTTGACCAGAACAAGACCCTTTTCATTCCTGTAGTTAAGATTTGTGTATAGTTCAAGTGCGTGTTCCCATGCCTGTAGAGCATCATTGTAAAATCCCCTGGTGAAATTAGCCTGTCCGATCACGTTCTGTGCATCGGCCTGATTTACTAAATCATCCAGTTCTTTTGATAACATCAATGCTTCTTTTCCCAGGGCTAATGATTTATCCGGGTTTGAAAGAGAAAACATTTCCGCCAGTTTATTGCAGATTACCATTATATGATTTTTCTCTTCATTCTTTCTTCTTATCTCCAGAGCTTCCTCCCAGAATTCGATTGCACGGGCCGGATCACGGCGGCGGTTTAAAGTGGCGGAAATATTAAGGGCTTCTGCAGTAATTCCGTCAAGCTCATGTTTTTTTGCGAGAACATAAGCTTTCTGAGCGTTTTCATAAGCATTTAATCCATCTTTTAACTGTAAATACTCTTCTGAAAGCTGAAGATGAATGGATGCAAGTTTTATTTCATCACTGTCTGCCAATAATGAATTCAGACTGTCGGTTTTTGCAGACTGACCGTTTGAATTATATACAGAATGTATAAAAAAGAATGAGAATAGTATTAAAACTCTGATATATAATAAACTGTATTTTCCCATGACAATATTTTGCATGATAAATGTAGCAGTTTTATAGGAAACGTACAAAAATATCAGGGAATTAACATCATAATAAATTTATCTGCACTCTATGTACGCTTAGTCAATATAGTTAACTCAAATAACGCTATTCTTTGTATCTTAGCAAAAAAAAAACATGAAGGTCTTTACCACATCTCAGATACGGGAGATTGATGCTTCAACCATTGCCAATGAACCTGTTGCATCTATTGATCTCATGGAAAGAGCTGCAGGAGCTTTTGCAGCAAGGTTTGTGAAATATTTTAATCCCTCTCACGCTGTAAAGGTTTTTGCCGGACCAGGGAA
Organism: uncultured Bacteroidaceae bacterium; assembly: GCA_964454295.1. Taxonomy (GTDB): domain Bacteria; phylum Bacteroidota; class Bacteroidia; order Bacteroidales; genus CAYVTV01. The sequence goes on along the minus strand of CAYVTV010000063.1, from coordinate 3,180 downwards.
TAATGGAGGGGATGCACTGGCCATAGCCAGAATGCTTTCAGAGAAAAAATACCAGGTCAGGGTTTACCTGATAAATCTGTCATCAAAACTATCAGAGGATTGCAACATAAATCTCGCCAGACTAAAAAGTCTTTCACCGGATATTGTTACTGACATTATAACAAAAACAACATTACCCGAACTTACTGAAAAGGATGTAGTAATTGACGGCATTTTCGGATCCGGATTATCACGGCCCGCAGAAGATCTTGCTGCTCAGATTATCCATCACATTAATGACAGTGATGCACAGGTAATTTCTATTGATATTCCTTCCGGCCTTTATGGTGAAGATAACCGATTTAATAAGCCTGAAAATATCCTGCAAGCAGACAGAACACTTACGTTCCAGTTTCCTTTCCTTTCTTTTTTCTTTGCTGATAATGAGCAATATACAGGACTATGGGAAGTGCTGGATATTGGACTCCATCAGGACACCATCAGAAATATGAAAAGTCCCTGCATTAGTCTTGATATAACAGATATACAAAGTATTCTCAAACCAAGGAATAAATTCTCACACAAAGGGACATACGGTCATGCATTACTTATTTCAGGAAGTTATGGGATGATGGGTGCAGCGGTTTTGGGTGCAAAGTCTTGTTTACGCGGAGGAGCCGGTCTGGTTACCGTTCACGTACCAAAGTGCGGATACAGTATTATTCAGACTTCAGTACCTGAAGCACTTACCAGTATTGATGAATCAGAGCTAATATTCACAGGTATTTCCGATATTTCCGGATATTCAGCTATCGGAACAGGACCCGGCCTGGGTTGCGATGCAGGGACGATAAATGGCATGAAACGGTTGCTTGAAAATGTCAGCGTTCCCCTTGTCATAGATGCAGACGGACTTAATATATTATCTGAACATAAGGAATGGTACAATATGTTGCCTGAAAATACGATACTCACACCGCATCCCGGAGAATTTGACCGTCTTACCGGAAAATCGGCTTCAATGTATGAAAGATATCTCAAACAACTTGAATTCAGTGCAACATACAATGTAATAATTGCCCTGAAGGGGGCGCATACCATTATTACATCTCCTGAAGGGAATACATGGTTTAATACTACCGGTAATCCGGGGATGGCAACAGGAGGCAGCGGGGATGTCCTTACCGGTCTTATTGTTTCACTTCTGTCCCAGGGTTATACTCCACTGGAGTCAACCATAGCAGGTGTATATATACACGGGCTGGCAGGAGATCTGGCAAAAACAGATATCGGTGAAGAGTCTTTAACAGCATCTGACCTGATAGATTATACAGGGAAAGCTTTTCTGAAAGTTAATTTAAGAGACAGTAATTAATAACACATCTAATATATATGAAAAAAATCTCAATGCTAACTGCAATCATTTTTACCAGCATTGCATGCACTGTACAGAATGAGTTCAGGGTAGCAAAACCGGGTGAAGAACCGGAAAAGAGCCTCGGACAGTTAATTTATGTTTTACCTCAAACTGTTATTAAACTTAAAGTCGAATTCATTAAAGAAACATTCATACCGGGGCCTTACCGGCAATTTTCACCCTCACATCTCGGTATTTCAGATGTTCGGCAGGATTTTTCTGAAAGCTGGGATCTGGCTTCTGTCAAGATCGATTATTTAACGGAACCTGACCCCTCACATTACTATTGTGTTAACATTACTAAAGGAAAGCCTGATTTTTCCAGTTATTTAACCCTTACAAGTCAGGGGTTGATACTGACTCCGGACAAATGGATACAGCACAAAACTGAATTCCCCGTATATCCGGCATTACCGCAACCTCCTTATTTTACCGACCTGTCGGTAAGCAGTTTTTTCAAAGAAGTTACCGATACACTTTATAAAACGATTATAACAGATACATCATTTGTACGGGTACCCATTCCCAGGAGACAAAGGCAGCCAAAAACGCTTGAACAGAAAGCTGAGGAGGCAGCCGGTTTTATATTATATTTAAGAGAGATCCGTTTTGATCTGCTATCAGGTGAATCTGATACTTTCCTTTCAGGAAATACCCTGGAATTTGCTATAAATGAATTAAAAAACCTTGAAGAACAATATCTTGAGCTTTTTACAGGGAAAACGATCTCTCAGTCATTCACAGGTACAATTTTTCTGACACCCGGTAATAACGATGAGCAATATAATATTATTAAATTACTTGCCGCTGATGGAAGCTCTGAGTTATTGAAATATAATGGTGAGGAAGTTATCTTAACAATAACCCCCCTGAATAAGAGCCAAAGTCTTGATCAGAGGCACACATCGGGTGAAACTGAAAGTGTTAATCATTATATTTACAGAATTCCTGATATGGCCACATTCAAAGTGACCAGGGGAAATACAACATATTACGAGGAACGCGCTACGCTATACCAGGCAGGAAAAATAGTGTATCTCCCTGTGATGTAGTAACCAAAAATTTATACTGATGGCAGACATAGTTATTATGATCGCTGGACTTATCTTTATTCTTATATCCGTGATAGGGTCTATACTCCCTGTAATTCCAGGGCCCGCACTGGGTTTTGCGGGTTTGTTTATCCTGCGGTTTACAGCATTTGTTGAAGAAAGCAGGGCCGGTTACTATGACAATTTACTATGGATTTTTGCTTTTGTCGTTATAGTGGTAACCATTCTTGACTATATTGTTCCGGTGTGGGGAACGAAAAGATTCGGGGGATCGAAAGCAGGGATGCTTGGAGCAGGCCTGGGTGTTATTGCAGGTTTATTTTTTGCTCCTGCAGGCCTTATAATCGGACCATTCCTGGGTGCAGTCATGGGAGAAATGATTGCCGGAAAAGATGAAAAGAGATCACTTAGAGCAGGATTTGGTAGTTTTATAGGCTTTCTTACAGGTGTAGTATTAAAGATTACTGTTTGCCTGGTAATTGGGTATTACTTTATCAAGGAGTTACTTGTGGGGGTATAAGTGAGTAAGTGGTTACGTGGTTGAGTGGTTACGTGGTTACGTGGTTGAGTGGTTGGTAAAGGGATCACGGGACCAAGGGATCACGGGATCACGGGATCACGGGACCAAGGGATCACGGGATCACGGGATCACGGGACCAAGGGATCACGGGCCCAATGGGAGTGTTCACTTAACTGTGTCAGTTTCATAAATTCTATTTTCAAAGTAAATAA
>CAYVTV010000062.1:0-18028 GCA_964454295.1 uncultured Bacteroidaceae bacterium | reverse complement strand
GGCAGATTTTAATAACTGTGTGCTTAATACTCTTAATCATGACCCTATGATTAAGGTTGAATATTTCGAGATCGTCAACTCTCTGACACTTACTCCCGTTAACTCCTGGAGCGATCCTGTGCCAAAAACGGGATGCCTGGCTGTTAAAATTGGAAATATAAGACTCATTGATAATGTTTTTTTTGATTAACTTTGCAGTATCATGAATATTGAAGTCGTTAAATCAAAAATTCACAGGGTTACTGTTACCGGTGCCGACCTTAACTATGTGGGAAGCGTAACCATAGATGAAGACCTTATGGATGCTGCCAATATTATCGAAAATGAAAAAGTTAAGGTTGTTAATATTAATAATGGGGAACGCCTGGAAACTTATGTCATTACCGGTGAAAGAGGAAGCGGTGATATATGCCTGAACGGTCCCGCGGCAAGAAAAGTGGCTATCGGAGACATTATCATAATTATGTCCTATGCTTCAATGGATTTCGAAGAAGCAAAAAAATTTAAACCTGCCATAATCTGCCCCGATACTGTAACCAATAAACTTGTCTAGATATCAGGCCTTGAAAGAGTCTTTCCTACAAGCATTCAAATTATTTGCATTCCTCGCAATAGGCTTGCTGCTTCTTTTCTTTGCATTTAGGGGAATTAATCCGCAACTTTTATGGAACGACATTAAGACAGCCCGTTACGGATGGATATTACTTTCACTCATTTTCGCCTTCCTCGCCTACCTTTTGCGTGCCTGGCGCTGGATGCTTATTATTGAACCCATAGGTTACAAACCTTCCTTTTTCAATACTTTCCATGCCATGATGACCGGATACCTCGCTAATTTTGCCCTCCCCCGCATAGGCGAAATTACCCGCTGCGCCTCACTGGCTAAAAAAGAAAATATCCCGGTGGATAAACTGGTAGGAACAGTTATTGTTGAAAGAGTAATTGACCTCCTGTCCCTGTTTATCCTGCTCGTTCTACTCCTCATCCTGAAATTCGACACCTTCGGGAATTTTATCAGCAATTCCATTCTCATCCCCATAAGAGACAAATTATCCGAATATCTCATATTCTCCTGGATAATCTGGATAATACTCCTGATTATTGTTACTTTGATTTTCATTCTTTATTACCTTTACTTCCGCGAAACACTGGGTAAGTTTAACGCTTTCAATAAATTTAAAAATATTGTCAAGGGAATCATCTCCGGCCTGAAATCAGTCTATAAAATGAAGCGGAAATCTTTATTCTTCCTTCAGACTGTAGTCATCTGGACTTTTTACCTGCTCATGACCTGGGTGGTTGTTTTTTCCTTACCTGCCACTTCAGATCTTAAATTGATCGATGCAGTCTTTATTCTGGTAATTGGAACATTGGGAATGGCTGCGCCTGTTCAGTCCGGTATCGGAGCATTTCACTGGATAGTATCAAGAGGCCTCTTTGCAGTTTATCCCGGTATATCTCTCGAACAGGGACTGGCTTTCGCAACTGTAACTCATGGATCACAGGCACTATTTGCCATTGCTGTAGGAACAGTCTCGGTTTTTATTCTTCTTTACAGGAAAGATAAAATTAAACTATAAAAGTGAATCTAATTACTCCCCCACATACTAAAATCATCGCACAGGATACCATCCCCGGCCTGAAATCTGAATGGCAGAAAAATAAGTATACCATTGTCTTTACCAATGGCTGTTTTGATATTATTCACCGGGGACACGTTGAATACCTTTATAAAGCCTCCCTGCTGGGCGATATTTTTTTTATAGGGCTTAATTCCGATGCATCCACACACCGCCTGAAAGGAAAAAACCGGCCTGTGCTTGACCAGGAATCCCGGTCCCTTATCCTCGCTTCATTTCAGTATGTCGACTATATATGTATCTTTGATGAAGATACGCCGTATGATCTTATTAAAACCGTTCAGCCCGATGTGCTGGTGAAAGGCGGAGACTATAAACCTGAGGAAATAGTTGGCTATGATCTCGTTAGAGAAAAAGGCGGACAGGTCTGTACGATAGATTTTGTTGAAGGTTTTTCAAGCAGTTCATTAATAAATAAAATCAGGAAAGTTTAAAATCCGGGGTATATAAAAAGGTTAATCCATTTATTGCATGGCAAAAACAAGGTCTTCATTCGTTTGTCAGAATTGCGGAGCTGAATCCTCCAAATGGATAGGCCGCTGCCCCTCCTGCGGGGAATGGAATACTTACGTGGAAGAAGTTTTTTCAAAACCGGCAACACGTGCTGCATCTTTCCCCGGAAGTTCGGCATCCAAACCTGAGAAGCTGAAAAATATAAGCATTCAACAGGATCTTCGTATTGACACCAGGAACTATGAGTTTAACCGTGTGCTTGGAGGCGGACTTGTTCCTGGTTCTCTTATACTAATAGGAGGCGAACCCGGTATCGGGAAGTCAACCCTCGCCCTGCAAATAGCGTTGAACCTGCCGCACTTAAAAATTCTGTATATCTCGGGGGAAGAAAGCGCCCAGCAGATAAGGCTAAGAGCAGAACGTCTCGGTACCGCTCCGGGAGACGATTGCATCATCTTTACCGAAACAAGTCTTGAAACTGTTTTGGAAACAGCCGGTCAGATACGTCCAGGCATCATCATCACCGACTCAATACAGACTATGTTTACCGAAAGAATAGAGTCATCCCCCGGCAGCGTTTCCCAGGTGAGGGAATGTGCCGCCTCATTCCTCCGGTATGCCAAGGAAACACATACCCCGGTGATCCTCATAGGACATATTACCAAGGACGGAGCTATTGCCGGACCAAAAGTACTTGAACATATCGTTGATACTGTACTGCAATTCGAAGGCGACACACACTATATGTACCGCATACTCAGAGCTGTAAAAAACAGGTTTGGGTCAACCTCCGAAATAGGAGTATATGAAATGCAGGGATCAGGTCTGAAAGAAATCCCCAACCCCTCGGAAATCCTGATCTCACAAAATCCGGAAAACCTCAGCGGAGTGGCTATAGCATCTACAATGGAAGGCATCAGACCCCTGCTCGTTGAAGTCCAGGCTCTCGTAAGCAACGCTGCCTATTCCTCACCACAACGCTCAGCTACAGGCTTCGACTTCCGGCGCCTTGGAATGCTCCTCGCCGTGCTGGAGAAAAAAGCAAATTTCAAACTCATCACCAAAGACGTATTTCTCAATATAGCAGGAGGATTTCGCGTAGATGACCCTGCCGTAGACCTGGCAGTCATTGCCGCCATACTCTCTTCAACCATTGATATGCCCACAGGAAATAAAATATGTTTTGCCGGTGAAATAAGCCTCTCCGGAGAAATACGCCCCGTTAACAGAATAGAACAGAGAATTATGGAAGCCGCAAAACTGGGATTCGACCAGATGATCCTGCCTTCCTACAATAAAAAAGGTCTGGATTTTGACAAATATAAACTGAATCTTACCTTTATATCTAAAATTCAGCAGCTCCCCAAGATGCTGTTCGGTCAATAAATATATACTAAATGGATAACGTACCTTTAATACGGGATGACTATAACACTTCACGGAAATGTTATCCGATCAGAAGACCGGATATCCCCTCCGGCAGTACCTATTACTTTGAAACCGACAGTAAGCTGACATACCAGGTTACTTTTGGCAAGAAAAAAAATAACTACCTGGGAAACATTATTAACTTCAGTGTGATAAGTGAAGAGTTCGAAGATGAATACTCTGAAACAAACAAAGGGGAAGTGTACAGCATCATTGCCACTATGATAGAAATTATTAAAATATATCACGAAAATCATCCGTATTCCAACAGTTACGAATTTTCAGGCGAATTCAAGGACGACAGGGACAGCCAGGAAACAAGCATCAGGTCACGTTTGTACTTCCGGGAAGCTAATCGTCTGGTGGATACCAGGTACTGGGATATCGAACTGCAGGGTAATAAAGTACTCCTTAAAAGAAAAGGTTCCTGAATGACAGACAGAATTCTGGAAATTAATGATCTTAGTGTTGCTGTCATTAAAAATAAACAGCATAACACCCTCCTCAACAGGCTTTCTTTCTGTGTCCCTGAAAATCAGGTAACAGGTATTGCCGGTGAATCCGGCTCAGGAAAATCACTTACCGCACTTTCAATAATGCGTCTCTGCCCTCCGGGCATTAAAATAACTTCCGGAACAATAACCCTGTTTCATAATGACATTATTACTGATCTTACTTCCCTGACCGATAAAGAGATGCAGCCCTTACGGGGGAAAAAGATCTCAATGATCTTCCAGGAACCGATGACTTCCCTTAACCCGTCCATAAAATGTGGGCCGCAGGTAACCGAAGTTTTAAAGGTCCATGAAAATCTTTCATCAGGAATAGCCCGTGAAAAACTTATGCACCTTTTCAATGAGGTAAAACTCCCTAACCCTGAGAGAATTGCACAGTCATATCCTCATCAGTTATCCGGCGGTCAGAGACAGAGGGTGATGATCGCCATGGCCCTGATTTCAAATCCCCTTCTCCTGATTGCTGATGAACCTACCACTGCTCTTGATGTCACAGTACAAAAGAAAATACTGGTACTGCTGAATGAAATTATGGAAAGTCACAGCCTCAGCATACTTTTTATTACCCACGACCTGCGTCTGCTCAAAGAATTTGCCCATCATATTATTATTATGCGTGACGGTAATATTGTCGAAACAGGTACCTCAGAAGAAATTTTTAAAAGTCCCTCTCATCCTTACACCAGGGGACTGATAGCCTGTCAGCCGCCGCTGGATTCGAAACCTGCCCGGCTGGTTACCATTCAGGACTTCGAGAAGGGCAGAAAGAACTCAGGGGTTAACGAAGTAAAACAAAAACCCGACTATTCTGAGCCCATACTGAAGATTAACAATCTGTCGGTATTTTTTTCAACACCCGGAAGATTGCTTGTTCGTTCTTCCGGAAAAATTACAGCAATAAATAATATCGGCCTTGAAGTATTCCAGGGGGAGACAACAGGTATTGCCGGTGAATCAGGATGCGGGAAAACAAGTCTTGGCAAGGCTATACTTGACCTTCTGCCGGAAACCCACGGTAATATATATTATAAAGGTCAAAACATTAAGGAATTAAAAGGTAAGGCGCTGAAAAACTACAGGAAAAAAGTACAGGTGGTATTTCAGGACCCTTATTCATCGCTAAATCCGGTACAGACTGCAGGGGAGATCATTACTGAGCCTATGAAAGTGCATCTGCAACATCTTTCTCCCGCAGAAAGAAGAGAACGATGTATTGATCTTCTTGTAAAAGTCGGAATATCTCCTGACAGCATAGAAAAATACCCTCACCAGTTTTCCGGTGGTCAGCGACAAAGGATAGGTATCGCCCGTAGTCTTGCCCTTGAACCTGAACTTATTATCCTGGACGAAGCCGTGTCAGCCCTGGATGTATCCGTCCAGGCACAGATCCTGAATCTTCTGAACGACCTTAAAAAGGAATTCAGCCTTACCTATATTTTTATTTCACACGACCTTGCTGTGGTAAAGTATATGTCAGACCGCATCATAATTATGAAAGACGGAAAAATAGAAGAAACCGGGGAAGCCACAGAAATTTACTTCAATCCCCGCTCATCATATACCAGAATGCTTATAGGCTCTATCCCAGGAACCCGTTAGTATTCATCCTCGCCTTCCTCATAAAAGCTTCCCTTTTCACGAATATCAACCTCGGGACAATTCAGATTTACATTGAAATCAACCGGTGACTCAAAAATATCCTCCTGGGTTATATTAAGTGTAGTATCAGCATATACTTTTTGCATAAAATAGCCGTATATGGGTAAGGCCATATATGAACCTGACCCCTGGGCAAGGTACCTGAAATTCACCGACCTGTCTTCAGCTCCAACCCACACTCCGGCAGTGATCTTCGGGGCAATGCCAATGTACCAGCCATCGGAGTGATTCTGCGTAGTGCCTGTTTTACCCCCCAATTCTCCGGTAAAACCAAAGAAATATCTGAGCCTTCCGGCAGTACCCTGATCTACCACACCACGCAACAACTGTACCATCAGGTATGCCGTATTTTCACTTATGGCCTCAATCTGCTGGGGATGGAAAGTAGAAATCACATTCCCGTATTTATCCTCAATCTTTGTAACATACACAGGTTCGATGTAAACACCTTTATGAGAAAATGTATTGAAAGCACCTACCATCTCTTCAAGACTGAAATCAGACGTTCCGAAAATTACTGAGGGTACGGCATCAATATGACTTTTTACTCCCATTTTTTTTATTATATCAATAACAGCCTGGGGATTGAACCTTTTTACCAGCCAGGCAGAAATATAGTTCACCGAGTTGGCAAGGCCCCATTTCAGTGTAACCTCCCTCCCTTCCATATCAAATCTTCCTGAATTCCTGGGAGTCCATGTGGAGTCATTATCCTGGAATGTAACAGGAACATTAAGAACAAGATCGCAGGGTGTATATCCTTCCTGCATGGCAAGTGTATAAAGAAATGGCTTAATGGTAGAACCTGCCTGACGCTTGCTCTGTGTAACATGATCATACATAAAATAACGCTGGTTATGCCCCCCTACATATGCTCTCACATACCCGGTAGAAGGTTCCATAGCTGTAAAACCGGCATGTAAAAAATATTTATAATACCGGAGAGAGTCCATCGGACTCATCACTGTATCAATATCCCCATCCCAGGTAAATACCCTCATTTTTACCGGAGTATTAAAAACTTTACGAATTGAATCCCTTTCAAGACCCCTGGCCCGTAAATTCCTGTAATAATCTGTCCTTACCATAGCCTGATTCATGATCCTGCTGATGTCCTCATTAGTCAGATCATCAGAGAAAGGAGGGTGCCGGTTGGTTTTTTTATCTTCAAAAAATTCTTTCTGAAGCTTTTTTCCCAGATGTTCATTCACCGCCTCCTCGGCATAACTCTGCATTCTGGAATTAATGGTGGTATATATCTTTAGCCCATCCCGGTAAAGGTTATAGGTTGACCCGTCAGGTTTGAAATTTTTATTCGCCCATCCATACATTGGCGTTGTAGACCATTTAATGGAATCGGCCTCATAGAGCTGCCTTGAAAAATAATTCTCCGGAGACGGTTTCGGGGCCATAAGGGTGCGCCTTATAAAAGTCCTGAAATGCTGAGCCATTCCAATGTTATGACTTTGAACTTTGTAGTTGAGCTCAATGGGCAACACATACAGGGAGTCGTACTCAGCTTTGTTTATGAAATTATACTTATACATCTGCCCTAACACCACGTTCCTTCTTCTTAATGAATTCTCAGGGTTTAGTACCGGGCTGTAATATGTGGGCGCTTTAAGAGTGCCAATAAGTAAAGCAGCCTGTTCCACCCTCAGAGAATCTGGTGTTGTGTTGAAAAAGACCCTCGCTGCCGACTTGATACCATATGTTTCACTGCCAAACGGTACTGTATTAAGATACATTACCAGGATTTCATTCTTCGTATAATGCTTTTCCAACCTCACTGCAGTATGCCATTCCTTAAACTTGGTGATGAACAGGTTATAATATCTTACCAGTTTGTTTTCCCCTCTCACATCACGCTCAAAAAGATTTTTTGCCAGCTGCTGGGTAATGGTACTGCCGCCACCCGTATTCTGCCCGCTTAATATGGTCCTGAACAATACCCTGGCCAGGCCTCTTGCATCAATTCCCGAATGCCTCCTGAATCGTATATCCTCAGTAGCAATGAGAGAATTTATCAGATAGGGGGAAAGATCACTATATTCTACATACGTACGGTTTTCAATAAAAAACTTGCCAAGCAGTTGATTATCTTCTGAATATAACTCTGAAGCAAGATTGTTCCGTGGATTTTCAAGATCTTCAAAACTGGGAAGGAAACCCATCTTCCCCCTTGATATTAATATAAAAATCAGAGTGACAAGTATAAACGGGCAAATAAAAACTGCCCAGAAAATACGCAAATATAAATTTCTCCTGGAATTAACGGAAGACATGATTTATGTACTTAACATTTCAAAAATAACAATTATTTTTATTTAAAATTTTGATCTTAGGTTTCTATTTGTTTTACTTTGCAAATTTTATTGTTCAACTAAAGAGTAACAGATATGAAGGACGGAAATCTTGTAATAGTTGAATCCCCTGCTAAAGCAAAAACCATAGGGAAATTTCTCGGTAAAGAATTCCTCGTCAGGTCCAGTTTCGGTCACATCAGGGATCTTTCCAGGAAAAACCTTGGAATTGATATTAAAAACAACTACAAACCCCAATATATTGTTTCACCCGACAAGAAAAAGATAGTCGATGAACTGAAAAAACTTGCTTCAGAAGCAGGCACCATATGGATCGCATCTGATGAAGACCGTGAAGGTGAAGCCATTGCATGGCATCTGGTTGAAGCTCTCAAGCTCGATCCCTCAAAGACTAAACGGATCGTTTTTCATGAGATCACTTCGGACGCAATAAAAAGAGCCATTGAAAATCCAAGGTTCATAAATTTTAACCTGGTAAATGCACAACAGGCCAGGAGACTCCTTGACCGCCTGGTAGGGTTCGAAATTTCACCCCTGCTGTGGAAAAAAATCAAACCGGCGCTCTCCGCAGGAAGAGTGCAGTCTGTTACTGTTAAACTTATCGTTGAAAGAGAACGTGAAATTACAAAATTCCAGCCATCATCATCTTTCAGGGTAACAGCTGTTTTCAGTATAAAAGGAAAAGATAATAAAGAATACAAAATTACAGCTGAACTCGATAAACGTCCCGGCAAAGATGAAGTATTGAGCCTTCTCGGAAAGCTTAAAGATGCTGAATTCCTGGTTCAGGACGTAACAAAAAAAGCAGGGAAAAAATCCCCTGCTCCCCCTTTTACCACCTCAACACTTCAACAGGAAGCTGCAAGGAAACTTGGATTTTCGGTCGCACAAACAATGACCCTTGCCCAGAAATTATATGAAGCCGGTAAAATAACATATATGCGTACAGATTCGGTAACCCTTTCAGAATCTGCCCTCGCAGCTTCATCCCATCTGATTCAGTCCCAGTTCGGGAAGGAATACATGCAGACCAGACGCTTTAAAACCAAAACCAAAGGGGCACAGGAAGCACATGAAGCAATAAGGCCTGCTTATATGGATGCTCATTCCGTTCCAGGTTCAGCGGCAGAAAAAAAACTATATGAGCTTATCTGGAAAAGAACAGTGGCCTCACAAATGAGTGATGCAAAAACTGAGAAAACTGTAATAACCATAGCCAACTCGAAAACATCCGATAAGTTTATTGCATCAGGTGAAGTGATACTTTTTGACGGTTTTCTGAAAGTATACATGGAATCCCCGGATGAGGAAGATGATAACAACGGGAAACACATACTCCCTCCTGTTAAGAATAATGATGTTCTTTTACTCGAAAAAATAAATGCAAACCAGAAATTCACAACAAGCCCTCCCCGTTACTCAGAAGCAAGCCTCGTAAAAAAACTCGAGGAGCTGGGTATCGGCAGACCCTCCACATATGCCCCTACCATTTCAACCATCCAGCAAAGAGGATATGTGATCAGGGAAGACAGACCGGGAAAGACCAGGAAAGTGATTCATGTCACCATGGAAAACAACAACATAAAAGAAACCGTTATAAATGAGGACTACGGGGCGGAGAAATCCAAATTATTTCCGACAGACATAGGAAGCATTGTGAATGATTTCCTCGAACAGTACTTTACCGAAATAATGAATTATAATTTCACCGCCTCCGTGGAAGAAGAGTTCGACTTAATTGCCGAGGGAAAACTGGAATGGACAAAAATGATTGATAATTTCTATAATACCTTTCATGTAAAAATTACAGAAACAGAGAGTAAGAGTGAAAAAAACCGCGGTGAAAGGATCCTGGGAAATGACCCCGTAACCGGAAAACAGGTCTCTGTCAAAATAGGCAGATACGGCCCCATTGTTCAGCTGGGCAATACTTCCGAAGATGAAAAACCAAAATTTGCAAGTATTCTCAAAAATCAGCGTATTGAAAATATCTCACTTGAAGAAGCCCTGGATCTATTTAAGCTTCCAAGAACCGTGGGGAAATTTGAAGATGATGATATTGTGGCCGGTGTTGGCAAATTTGGGCCTTACCTGCGTTTTAAAAATAAATTCTTTTCCATTCCTAAAACAGAAAACCCACTGGATATTTCCCTGGAAAGAGCTGTTGAGATTATCCGGGCTAAACGGGAACAGGAAAAAAACCGTATCATTAAATTCTTTGACAATGACCCTAAAGTGGAGATACGTAACGGACGTTTCGGACCATACCTCTTTTCGGGCGACAAAAATTACAGGATACCAAAGGGCAGTAACCCCGAAAACCTGTCTTATGAGGATTGCCTCAACATCATATCAGAAAGTGATAAAAAATCAGGAAAGAAAACAAAATAATATCCCACTGTATCAATGAACCTAAACGATTATTTTAACCCGGTAAGCCTTGAAAAACCTGATTTTCACATGGTGCCCGGGAACCTCACCTTCAGCAGGTCATTACGTATTCATACTCCTGACACTCCGGTGAAGAATATTGAAAAATATGACCTCGCCATAATAGGGGTACCTGAAGATCAAAATGCTGTTATAAAAGGATCGTCTTCGGCGCCCGACCACGTAAGGTCAAAACTTTACCAGCTGAGTTCCCTTAACAGAAAAGTCTCTGTTATTGACCTGGGTAATATAAAAATCACCGGGAATATAAATGATACCTATTTTGCATTAAGAGACCTTACTTCCGAATTACGCACAAAAGATGTGGTTCCCGTATTCATAGGGGGAAGCCAGGATCTTACCCATGGTATTGTTAAAGCTTTTGAAATACCCGGCACATCTTTTACCCTGGGTTCCATTGATGCCCGTATCGATTTCGGTTATAAGGAAAAACAAATATCCTCAGCAAATTATCTCGATATCATACTCAGTGGAAAAAAACCTTCCGATTTTAATTTTTTTAATCTGGGTCATCAGGTCTATTTTTCCCATACTAAGATCATCGACCAGCTGGAAAAAAGAGGCTACGAATGTGTCAGGCTGGGAACTGCCCGTACTGACCTTTCAGGGATAGAGCCATACCTGAGAGACACCGGGTTTTTAAGCATTGACATGTGTTCTGTCAGACATTCTGATGCCCCGGGAGTAACCATTCCTTCACCCAACGGATTTTACGGACACGAATTATGTCAGATAGCCAGGTATGCCGGTACAGCAACAAAAATTGAAGGTATTGGATTTTTTGAACTTTCCCCTGAAAACGATATTAACGACCACACTTCCCATCTCACAGCCCAGGCAATATGGTATTTTATGGAAGGTTTCTCCCTGAAAATGAATGAAAAGGCCGATAGACCCGGTAATAAAAAATATATCGTGAACCTCGGTGAACTGAAGCATAAACTTATATTTTATAAAAGTACCCGCTCCGACAGGTGGTGGATGGAACTGCCGGTCGCTGACAAAGCATCAGGAAATAACATTATTATTTCCTGTACCTATAAGGATTATCTTCAGGCATGCAACCAGGATATCCCCGATCGCTGGCTGAAGGCATACACAAGATTTCACTGATTTGACGAACAGTAAACTCTTTTAAGTATTCAGACTAATTTGTTAAATTAAATCCGGTTTTAACGATGTGGCAAAATACCGTTATCAACAATATTATGTTAATAAAATTTGTTACATAGCAATATTTTTCTTTACTTTAGCAGGATATTCTCACTTGTACCGTGCGATAAACAACAAACAGAAACTAAACTGTTATTTTTTTGAGGTCAGTACTAATTATATTAGTTATATTAAATATATACTGCGGGTATGTATTTCCCCAGCAGGATCCGGAATTCAGCCAGAATACCAATGTGCTGAACTATTTTAATCCCGGGGCAGCCGGCAGTATGGATAAAATATGTCTCACTGCAGTGCACAGGGAACAATGGGTCGGATTCAAGGGGGCTCCTTCTACTTCATTTTTTAATGCCAACGGCTCTTTCAGCTTGCTCGGAGCAAATCATGGAGCGTCACTTTCAATATTAAACGACAGTTATGGTTTCAACACTGATCTTAGCCTGGGTGTATCCTATGCATACCGTATAGATATTGGTTCAGGCAAACTTGGAATAGGACTGAACATGGGCATACTGAACAAGGCTATTGCGCCCGAGTGGAATATTCCCGCAGGATTGGGTTCAGTGGAAGGCGATCCTTATATCCCCAAAAACAATGAGTCGAGAGTCGCATTTGATATGGGTCTGGGATTTTTTTATCGTTCCGAACAGCTTTTTTTTGGAATTTCTACAACCCATTTGAATCAGGCACGTATAAGGTACCAGGATGCAACTCCGTATATGGTCAGACATTACTATGCTACAGCGGGTTACAAGCTTCAACTGATGAATCCTCTTTATGAGGTAATGCCTTCTTTTGTGCTTAAGTCAGATGGAAATGCAAACCAGCTTTATGTGAGTACCATGGTCAGATACAATAAAAAACTATGGGGCGGCGTTTCATATCGTGCCGGAGATGCCATAGTGGGTATATTGGGAATCGAACTTTTTAACGGAGTGGGAGTGACCTATTCATATGACTTTGTAACCTCCAGAATAGGCAAATATAGTGATGGTTCGCATGAGTTTTCATTAAATTATTGTTTTGACCTTAGTTTGGATAAAACACCACAAAAATATAAGAGTGTAAGATTTTTATAATAATTTCATTATTTTTATGAAGTTTTTTTATAATTTAACCTTGAAAAAAATTTGTAACTTTTCGCAAATAAAATTCGCTATGAAAAATCTATTTCCCTTGCTGTTTCTGTTAGCCATTATTAGCAGCTGTACCAATTATAATAACGGGGAATTGGTCGGTGTCCCCGGCCGAAAAGCATATGCAGAACCAGATCCGTATGGGATGGTATTCATCCCTCAGGGAGCTTTTCTCATGGGACCCAGCGATCAGGACGTAACGTTTGCCCAGAACGCAAGCTCTAAAACTGTGTCTGTTGATGCTTTCTGGATGGATGAAACAGAGATTATCAATAATGAATACCGTCAGTTTGTATATTGGATAAGAGATTCTCTTATCAGGCAAGCCCTTGTTGATGATCAGATCGAAGACTTTTTTATCAAGGATGATGAAGGTAATCCTCTCGTAATGAATAAAAACGGACAGGAATCCCCTATTATCAACTGGAATACAAGTCTCGATCCAAAAAAAGACCGGGATGGAAATATCGAAGCCGCTATCGAAAGAATCGGAATTTATTATACCGGCGATGCACAATTCTATAACAGGAAAGAACTTGCTGTTGAAAAACTGATTTACACCTATTACTGGATAGACTTGCAGCAGGCCGCTAAAAAATCTAACCGCTACAATTTTAAAACCCAGCAGTACGAGGGTACTGTCACAAAACCTGATGGCACAGAGGAACCCGTACAGGGAAGACAATCTTTTGTGTTCAGGGATGAAGTAAATGTATATCCTGATACTCTTTGCTGGATCGCTGATTTTACCTATTCATTTAATGAACCTTATGCTAATATGTATTTCTGGCATCCCTCCTATGATAACTATCCTGTTGTCGGAGTGAACTGGAAACAGGCCACAGCATTCTGCATCTGGAGAACTCAATTTCTTAATGCTGCACTGCGCCAGTCCGGACAACCTTTTGTCCAGGATTACCGGCTACCTGTTGAAGCAGAATGGGAATATGCCGCAAGAGGAAACCTTAAACTAAGCATGTATCCCTGGGGAGGCCCCTATACCCGAAACCAGCTGGGATGTTTTGTAGCCAATTTCAAGCCCCTGAGAGGAAATTATATCGACGATGGAGCCCTCATTACACAAAGGGTGGGGACGTACTCACCGAATGAATTCGGACTTTACGATATGGCCGGTAATGTGGCTGAATGGACCGCCAATGCATATGACGAATCTGCATATATGTTCTCCCATAATATGAACCCTGACTATAAATATAACGCTAAACCTGACGATCCTCCCGTGATGAAAAGAAAAGTCATCCGTGGCGGATCATGGAAAGACGTTGCATACTTCCTTCAAAATAGTGTAAGGGACTATGAATACCAGGATACAGCCAAATCATATATCGGATTCCGTTGTGTCCGTTCTTATCTTGGAGCTAATTAATTTTTAAAAACCTGTACTATGAGTATTGCTGATATTGTTCAAAGTTCCGGCTGGAAAAATTTTATGGCTAAATTATATGGTATCGGCGCTTCCGTCGTTATCATCGGAGCCATGTTTAAAATTATGCACTGGCCGATGGCTGGCCTTATGATCACCTTAGGCCTTTCTACGGAAGCTATAATCTTCTTCTTCTCCGCCTTCGAGCCTCCACATGAGGAACTCGACTGGACCCTGGTATATCCTGAACTTGCAGGAATGACCGACCCGGACGAACTCGAAGAAAGCAGAGAGGGAGAACTTGCCGGAAGAGGTGTCGGATTGCAGAAATTTGATGAGCTCTTTAAAGAAGCCTCCATCAGCCCCGACACCATTAAAAACCTGAGCACCGGATTATCGAGCCTGAGCGATAATACTAAAAATCTCGCCGACCTGACCGCTGCTACTGTTGCAACTAAGGAATACCTTAGTAATATGAAGAACGCTTCAGAGTCAATTAACTCAGTAACCAATGCCTATTCACAATTCACCGGTGAACTGAACGATTCTGTATCAGGTTTGACATCTTCATATAAAAAATCAGCCGAACTGATCGATAAATCAGGACAGGAAGTAGCACAAAAATTTACCCAGTCGAGTGCTGACCTCACTGCCTCATATCATGAAATGACCAATACCGTGAAAGCTGATTATTCAACCATTTCGGAAGGTCATAAACAATTCAGCGACCAACTGAGTAACCTGAATAAAAATCTTGCTGCTCTCAACTCCTCCTACGAAGTACAGGTCAATGACAGTCAAACCCATATCAAAGACACCGAAAGCCTGTACAAAGGCCTTGATGATATGATCAAAAACCTCAGGGTGTCTGTTGAAGAAACCCAGAAGTATAAGGAAGAAATTGGTAAGCTCAGCCATAACCTTTCCGAACTTAATAATATATACGGTAGCATGCTCTCTGCTATGAGTGTGATATCCAAAAAATAACCACAATAAGAATTCTCTATTATGGCTCACGGTAAGGAAACACCCAGGCAAAAAATGATCGGCATGATGTATTTGGTGCTTACAGCATTGCTTGCACTTAATGTGTCAAAAGACGTTCTTGATGCCTTCATTCTCGTGGATGACGGTCTTACAAAGACAACAACCAACTTCTTTGCTAAAAACCAAAGCCTCTACGGCAGCTTCGATGAAGCATACCAGCTGAACCCCGTTAAGGTGGAAGAATGGATCAATAAAGCAAAAGAGGTAAGAGAAAGATCCCAGCAACTTTATGATTTCATGCAGGAGTGTAAAAAGGAAATAGTATTAACATCCGAAGGGCCCAACACTGAGGCAATTCTGGAAGACGGAGAAGTCGCTCTTCATCACGTCAAAGGGAAAGATAATAATAACGTGCCCGCTGAAATAATGATCCTGAATAAAAAAGGTTCTGACCTGAGAGATAAAATCAAAGCACATCGGGAATACCTTATCGACCTAATTGATGATACAGTAAATTATGCAGCCATAGTAGCTTCTGTTGAAAGCGGACTCGATACCTCCGACCCGCCTCCCGACAAAAAAGGAGTGTCACACCCCTGGGAATCCCTCTACTTTGAACACCTTCCTCTGGCTTCGGTTATAACTATTTTATCGAAGATGCAGAGTGATGTGCGGAATGCTGAATCAGAAATTCTTAATTACCTCCTCAGCCAGATCGACGCAGGAGCCTTTAAATTTAATGTCATAGAACCTGTTGTTATTGCAAACTCTGATTATGTGTTTAAGGGTCAGGAATACAAAGCACAGGTTTATCTTGCTGCATTCGACTCCACCCGGGATCCTGAAATACTTGTGGGAGGACAGAAACTTCCCATTGTTAACGGAAAAGGTATATTTACAGGTAATACCGCAACTACAGGTGTTAAACAATGGAGTGGAGTTATCAGACTGCTGGGTGACGACGGAACAGCCATTGTCCGTGAATTTAAACACGAATACCAGGTAGCTGAAGCAAGTGCTGTTGTCTCCCCCACCAAAATGAATGTTTTCTACCGCGCGGTCAACAACCCCGTATCCGTATCTGTCTCTGGTGTCCCCAAGGAAGATTTACAGGTCGAGATTACAAAAGGTAAGATATCAAGAGTCCCCGGAAGAGACTGGGAAGTCATACCCGGCCCGGGACCTGAAGGAGAGGTGGTTTCTGTAAGAGTTTTTGCAACTATTGATAAAGTACGCAGATTTATGGGGGCAAGTGATTTCAGGGTTAAAAATGTACCCGACCCTGTAGCTGTAGTTGCCGGACGATCACAAGGAGTTATCAGTATCACTGACCTCACCCGTGCTCCGGGTGTCGTCGCTGAACTTAAAAATTTTGATTTTGACCTGGACTTTACAGTGACAGAATTTACTGTGTCTGCTGTACTCTCCGGAGGATTTACGCGAACTGAAAAATCAACTTCAGATAAATTTACCCGCCCTCAGATGGAAATCATCACCCAGCTGAGAACCGGTCAGAGAGTTACATTTGAAAGTATTAAAGCCATTGGTCCTGACGGCGTAACAAGGACCCTGAATTCAATCGTTTTAAGTATTCTATAATTAAAAAACAGATAATGAAAAGATCTGCTCTATTAACTGTTGCATTGGGTTTACTCATCACCCATGGATTAATTGCACAGCAGCAAGGGGTTACTCAAACAACACAGCCCGCGGCAGGCGACCCCATGTTGTCAGGAACTCCGTTAAATATTACAGATGTGTATGAAAAAATACATATCCCCGAAAAAAAGCCTATCCCTTATGTTCCCATAAGAGAAGCAGATGTCATGTGGGCAAAAGATATCTGGAGAATTATTGACCTGAGGGAAAAGATGAACCAGCCTCTCTATTACCCAATGTCCCCTATTGGTAAAAGAATGAGCCTCTTTAGTCTGATGATGCACGGCATAAGAGAATATAACCTCCACGCTTTCAAAGATGACAAGAATAATCTTTTTTCAACAGAAACTATGATAGGCGAAAAAGAAGTAGTCGGTGCCCTTGGTGCTGATACTCTCTTTGCAGGAACACCCGATGAAGAAGTCCGGTTAAGTACTCACCTGGTTAAAAAATTCCTTATAAAGGAAAAATGGTATTTCGACCAGCAGCACTCAACAATGCAGGTAAGAATAGTAGGCATTGCCCCACTTAAAGTGTATAATAAAACACTTATTGACGCCAGTGGTAACCTCTCTGTATCCCCGGAAGTCAGCACGGAAATCCTGTTCTGGATCTATTTCCCTGAATTCAGGGAACTGTTCGCCAAACATGAGGTGTTCAACCCCTTTAATGATTCACAGAATATTTCATTTGATGACATCTTTATCCAAAGACGTTTCGCATCATATATCTTCGGAGAATCAAATGTTTATGATAACAGGTTTATTCCTGACTATATGACGGGCGATGATATCCTTTATGAGGCCGAAAGAGTAAAACAGTCAATATTTGAATTCGAACATGACCTGTGGGAGTATTAAACATAATCCTCCCCTTTTTTTAATTTTACATCATTAACGATCTGTTTTATCCGTTGTTCATCATTTTTACGGCAGATTAACAGGAAATCATTACTTTCCACAACAATATAATTATCCAGCCCCTGTAAGGCAACTAACTTTCCTTCTGATACGCTTACCAGCGAATTACTTACATCATACAGGAAAATGTTCTCGCCAACAAGGGCATTGTTGTTTTTATCCTTCTCCTTTAGATCAAATAATGATCCCCATGTGCCCAAATCCGACCATCCAAAATCGGAAATAAAAACATATACGTTATCTGCCTTCTCCATCACCCCATAATCAATGGATATATTACTGCATACCGAATATGTCTT
>CAYVTV010000061.1:10719-18276 GCA_964454295.1 uncultured Bacteroidaceae bacterium | reverse complement strand
GTGTTCTTACGACCTGGCCAAGCACATTATAAATGGTTATTTCCACATATCCGCTGTTTTTCAAAGTATAAGTAATTGTTGTTGACAGGTTAAACGGATTGGGATAATTTTTTAATATAGACTCGTTCCCTGTTGTCGGGAAGGAAGGCTTCCGGGTAGGGGTCTCTTCTGTTTCATAGGCTCCAATATCAACAATACCTCCTGCAGGCAAACCTGTATTTTTATTGAGAATCCTTGGGTAAGCCGTGCCACGGATATCTGTAGTTATGCCTTCTGCAATTCCTCCTGTCTCAAAGGGCATGTTGGTCCCGGCATCTGCACAGGGAGAATTACCGGTTATCAGGTAAAAATGATCGCCTGTTGCTTTGAAACCAGGTTCGTCATGTATATCGTTAGTTCCAACTGTGATATTGTGATTTTCCTCACCCGGTGGATAACATGAATAATCTGATATAAAGCTGTTCCCTGTATTATGCATCTCTCTGAAACCGGCAGCGTTGTTTCCATATACAATGGAGTTGAGAATTGTCAGTTCGGCGTTGTTAAATATTCCACCTGCCGTGCCATTTACTGCACCTCCGGAGTTTCCGCTGATGGTGGCATTGACAATGGTCATATTTCCTCCAAAACTGAATATTGCGCCCCCTGATGCGTCGGGATCATTTACTTTATTCCCGCTGAACAGACAATTAATACTTACTATAGTTCCCAGGTCACCGGCAATACCGCCTCCATTGTGATTAAGAGATTCATTATTCAGAAAGAAGCAGCTTTCCAGCCTCACGGTCCCGTCAAAGGTATTGAATATTCCTCCTCCGTTTTTAAGGGAGGTATTCAGACGTATGCGACTGTTTTTAACAATAAGAGTGCTTGCTTTATTGTACAATGCACCACCTTCTTCTGTTTCAGCCGTGTTGCTGACAAAAGATGAGTTTGTTACAGTTACCTCACTGTTTTCATTTACCCTGATGGCTCCTCCTCCCTGTCCGCTATTGCCGTTAAACATGCAGGCATTAATAATACTATTGCACCTGTAGATATCAATACCTCCCCCAAATCCGCCGCTGGTATTTTCCATAAAAGTGCAGCTGTCGAGTGTTACGGTGCTTTCCTGCCAGATTCCCATGGCTCCGCCATCGTTACTGCCCGTATTAAGGTTGAACAAACATTTATGGTACACTGCATTACTTTGAAATGCATTCATTACGCCTGCTGCATATCCGGCAGTGTTTTGAGTAAAAGCACAATTACTTATTTTCGCTGAGGAAAGAAGGAAATTTGCTATACCTCCCCCGAAACCAGCAGCTTCATTCAGAAAAAAGATGCAATTCCGTATGGTTGGACTGCTTCCGGTACCTTCTACAGGAACAGGTTCTTCTCCGTTCATGGTAAAATCTGCCACATTAAGCATTCCACCCCCGTAGGCATGAAGGCCTTCTTCAGTATTATCAGCTTTTCCCCCGGTAATAGTAAATCCGTCAAGGATCGCAGTCTCATCGAGGGATAACGCAGAGTGATAAAACACATGATAGGCATTATTTCCGTCTCCCAGATCACCTGACAGTATGGTAACATTATCTTTAAAATTACGCTGGGTGAGTTCTGTTTCCGTTCCGGTAAATCCTCCATACAGGCTTACCCCGTTTATTAACCTGAAATGCCTGAGCCGGATATCTTCCGTTGACAGGTCGTAAGCGCTTGTTGGAATATAAACTCCTGCTGTAACCCATATCTCATCACCTGATACGGCTGCATCAAGCGCTTCCTGTAGCGTTTTGAACGGTTGTATCCAGGATGACCCGTCGCCACTTAAAGGAACGGCGTGGTTGACATAATGTATGCCTGTGGAAAATGCGGTAAAACCAAGTGTAATAGCCATTATGGCTGAGAGTAATATCTTCTTCATAAATAAAAGTTTAACGGTTAATAAAGGTCGGATTATTAGTTTGCTAATATACACAAAATGATTAAAAATTATTGTGTGGTAACAACAGTTCGTTAAATTAAAATAAAACGCGAAGGCGCAAAGGCGCAATATATTGTATATCAACAATATAGGTAATTTACACCTGAATTGTTAAAATATTCATTATCAACGCAATAAAAAAGTTTAACGAACTATTGTGGTAAAATAGAATTAAGATGTGTCAATTAATAGAATTCTAAAAAATGGTTTTTATTGTTCGGCGGATTAATGTTGTATCATTTTTCCAGGGGCTGATTATATTATATTGCAACCCCTCCGATTTTCTTGTAAAGACGCACAGCCGTGCGTCTCTACAGTGCATTCCCTTTTCGATTAATCAATTACTCGATTACTCACGTCACCTGTCCCCTTGGTCCCCTTCGTCCCCTTGGTCCCCTTCGTCCCTTTATTCCATAATTTCACTATCTTTACACCCAGTTTTAATAAAAAGTTCCCTCGATCCCGTGATCCCGTGATCCCGTGATCCCTAATAAATAATCTGATGATATCTAAATTTGCTGAATACCTTCATTCCGTTAACGACAACTACTGTTGTGATGTGCCATCCATGACGGAAACCCACGCGTATGTGGATGATCTTGTTCATTTGTTATTTCCTATTAAGGAAAGCAAGAATCTTACTCTCAGGGATTTTCAGATATTGCTTGACAGGATGAAGCTCCGTCTTAAGGAATTACTCATTCCACTTGAAAAAGAATTAAATAAACCACCGAAGGAGCTTGCAGCCGATTTTTTTGAACAATTGCCAGACGTTTATAAACTCCTGTTAGATGATGCCGGCACTTTTGTAAAATCCGATCCTGCAGCAGGAAGAGTTGAAGAAGTTATTCTTTGTTATCCCGGCTTTTATTGTCTTATTGTACACAGGATTGCAAATATCCTTTACAGGATGGGTGTGCCTGTATTACCAAGGGTTATGAGTGAATATGTTCATGGAAAAACAGGAATTGATATTCATCCCGGGGCAACCATCGGAAATAATTTTTTCATTGACCATGGTACGGGGATTGTTATTGGCGAAACTACTATCGTTGGGGATAATGTAAAGGTTTACCAGGGAGTGACCTTAGGAGCGCTTTTTGTTGAGAAGAATCTTTCCGCTACCAAACGTCATCCCACCATAGAAGACAATGTCATTATTTATGCCGGGAGCACCATACTTGGAGGTAATACTGTTGTTGGCCATGATACAATAATCGGAGGCAATGTCTGGCTGACCGAGAGTGTTATCCCTTTCAGTGTGGTTTACAGGCAACATAAGACAGTAGTGCGGGACAGCAAGTCATTTGAAGAACCTGTTAATTATTGCATTTAAATAAATAAGCCATGAAAGCACTGAATATTTTACAAACAATTGGTAATACTCCACATATAAGGATAAACCATCTTTTTCCACCGGAGTTTGAGGTATGGATGAAAATGGAAAAGTCAAATCCAGGGGGCAGCATCAAGGACAGGATTGCTCTTAGTATGGTTGAAGATGCTGAGAGGGAGGGGATACTTAAACCTGGTTCTGTGATTGTTGAACCAACGAGCGGTAATACCGGCATTGGGCTGGCAATGGTTGCTGCAGTTAAAAAATACCGGCTGATACTGGTAATGCCCGAGTCAATGTCGATGGAAAGGAGGATAATAATGGCAGCTTATGGAGCAGAGTTTGAGCTGACCCCGAGAACCATGGGTATGAGAGGCTCCATTGAGAAAGCTCATGAACTTGTAAAATCAATACCTGGAGCATGGATGCCCATGCAGTTTATAAATCCTGCAAATCCTGAGATTCATTTTAATACTACAGCCAGGGAGATATTAAATGATTTTCCCGGGGGGATAGATTATCTTATAACGGGTGTTGGAACAGGAGGACATATCTCTGGTGTGGCTAAAGCGATGAAAAAGGAATTTCCTGCGTTAGAAGTTTATGCTGTTGAACCTGAACTTTCGCCGGTTATCAGCGGAGGTGAGCCAGGCCCTCATCCTATCCAGGGAATAGGAGCAGGATTTATTCCGGAGAATCTCCACAGGGAATATCTTGATGGCACCATACAGGTTAGTAAGGAAGAAGCTTTTATGTTTACCCGGCGGGCAGCAAAGGAAGAAGGAATATTTGCCGGCATTTCCACAGGAGCATCACTGGCTGCTGTTAATAAAAAAATTCAGGAACTGTTACCAGGGAAGAAAATACTCACATTCTCCTATGATACAGGTGAGCGATATCTCTCTATTGACGATCTTTTTGTTTTGAAGTAACAAATGATACTAATTATGAAGATAGCAGTAGATTTTGATGGAACAATCGTTGAACACAAATATCCGGAAATTGGGAATGAATTGCTTTTTGCATTCGATACACTAAGAGCGCTTCAGGCTCAGAGACATCAACTGATACTATGGACTTTCCGAACAGGTAAGACCCTGGAAGAGGCTGTAGAATATTGCCGGCGTAACGGAGTTGAATTTTATGCAGTGAACAGGAGTTTTCCGGAAGAAGTATTTGATGAAAAAGAAAGCAGTCGGAAGATACAGGCTGATGTTTTCATCGACGACCTGAATGTAGGAGGTTTCCCGGGTTGGGGAGAAGTCTGGAAGATGCTTAATCCCTCAGAAGATCTTTCTTATCAGGACCAGCTTAAAAAAATAAAGAGAAATAAACCTTCTTTATTACAGCGTATTAAACGATTATTTACCTGAACTATGTACCTGAGATCATTTTTTATCCCGTTATTGCTGTCTGTCTTAATTACTGGCGGGAGTCCGTCCTGTGCCGGAGAACAAAAACCTGGTGCCAGGGAAAAAAAACCGCCAGCCCGGCAAAGCGAACCACGAAGCCTTAAACTCACAAAACCAGGCTTTTCCGAAAAGATTGTTGCAGGTGAAGATTTTATGGTTAACTTAATCTGGGTGGATTCGGCAGGTGTTACTGATTCCGTTGAAGTATTTCTCGATGCTGAACTCGCTTTAGTTTTGAAAAGCAATATACTGTCTGCAGGGATCAGCACCAAAGGTGTGAACCCTGGTACCAGGAGGGTGAGAACCATTGTTCATCATGGCACAGGCAGAAAGGAAACCCATGTTACCCAGATTACAGTGCTTTCTGATATAGTTCCCCAAACTTATTCCTACCGGATTAAAAACACCTATCCACATGATATCGGAGCCTATACCCAGGGTTTTGAATATAATAACGGGTTTTTTTTCGAGGGAACAGGACAATATGGTGAATCTACAGTAAGAAAAACAGAAATGCATACCGGACAGGTACTTAAAGCCCGCAGTCTGCCGGGAGATATTTTTGGTGAAGGAATAACTATTCTGAACGGCAAAATATTCCAGATCACCTACAGGTCGCAGGTTGGATTTGTTTACGACCTGGAAAATTTTGAGCTCCTTCAGAAGATATATTACCAGAATCAGGAGGGATGGGGTTTGACAAACAACGGGGAACAGGTGATAATGAGTGATGGCACTAACAATATTTATTTCATGGATCCGGAATATTTTCATGTGATCAGGAAGGTTGAAGTAATGGATAATACAGGTACTGTTGATGCATTAAATGAACTGGAATGGATTGAAGGGAAGATATGGGCAAATCGATACCTTACCGATGAAATTGTAATCATTGATCCTGAATCGGGAAGGGTGGAAGGGAAAATAAATATGGAGGGTCTGTTGCGCCCGGAAGATAAACACCCGAAAATTGATGTGCTTAACGGGATAGCCTGGGATAAAGAAAACAGTAGATTGTTTGTAACAGGTAAACACTGGCCTAAGGTATTTGAAGTTGAGGTTTTCTAGAGAGATTGCCATCTAACCACCTAACCACGAGGCTGTCTAAAAAATATTTTTAACCACAAAGGACTCAAAGTACACACGAAGGACACAAAGTATATATTCTTGACTGATAGCTCTTTGTGTCCTTCGTGTGTCCTTGGTGTCCTTTGTGGTTAAATATTTCTTTGCTTTTTAGACAGCCTCACTACTCATGCATACTTCTTCCCCTGAATAATGCTGATACTCCCGGGGATTATTTCAAATTCAAATGGAGAATGACCAAGGCTTTCACCATCGGTTTCCAAATACACTGGTGAATGGGCATTTATGAAAATACTTTTTCCCCGGAATGATTTAACTTTTGGGTGATATATTATTGTTCCGTTATACAGTTTACCAAGATTTCTGATGACAGAGAATCTGCCGATTTTCTTTATAACTGTTATATCGAAAAGTCCGTCTGCAGGATCTGCATTGGGTACCTGCATCATTCCTCCTCCGTTATATTTACAGATGCCGATATTAAGGCTGAAAACATCATCACGCATCCTTCTGCCGTCTATCTCAATAGTAATTCCCGAAGAGCGGTAGTTAAAGAGGCCGGTGAGAATATTATAAAAATAAAGGATTGCACCTGATCTGCCCTGTTCTTTTAGTTCGTTGGTTTTCTTTGCCACGATGGCATCAAAGCCTGTGCCTGCTATATTAATAAAATACCTGATGCAACTTCTGTTTTTTGAACTGAACTGGACCTTTCCTGCATCCTGAAGAAAAATTCTGTGTTCTTTGATAACATCAACAGCCTTACTGTAATCAGAAGGTATTTCAAACATCCTGGCCCAGTCATTTCCTGTGCCAACCGGTATCATGCCTATTGTGATGTCACTGCTGAAACAGGTATTCTGAGCAAAAACACCGTTAATAACCTCATTAAGAGTGCCATCGCCTCCAACAACAATAATTTTTCTAAATCCTTCAGTGATAAACTTTCGTGTAAGAAGAATAGCATGAAATCTCCTTTCAGTAAAAACAGGATGGTATTCAAGTCCTTTTTCCTTTAAAACAGAATCTATTAAAGGCCAGTCTTTCCTGCATTTTCCTGTGCCTGCATTGGGGTTTACTATCACCAGCCATTTGTTTAAGGCCATAAGGCAAGAAGTTTGAAATATGTCATCAAATATACATTATTTTTTAAACTAAAATTTACAACTAATTAGAGTGAGTTT
The DNA here is from genome assembly GCA_964454295.1 of uncultured Bacteroidaceae bacterium. Lineage (GTDB taxonomy): Bacteria > Bacteroidota > Bacteroidia > Bacteroidales > CAYVTV01. The sequence continues at coordinate 11,292 of CAYVTV010000061.1, read as the reverse complement.
CACGATTTAATTTTATTTTTGATAAGAATTCAATCTGGCAGTTTTTGGTGCGTTAACAAAATTATGCCTGGAAATAAATGAGTTAGATGAAAACTATATTTCATAAGTTGTTAATATCCTGTTAATATCCGTAAAATAAAATGTTAGCAACAGGGAGTATCCAGACAGTATGAACCGGTTATAAAGTAGTAAATTTGAATCCCGTGATATTAATAAATCTGGAAACACAAAATTGTTAAATGGGAAAAGTAATTGCGCTAGCGAATCAAAAGGGGGGGGTTGGGAAAACCACCACGGCAATTAATCTGGGTGCAAGCCTGGCTGTTCTTGAAAAGAAGACACTTATTGTAGATGCCGATCCCCAGGCAAATGCTACTTCAGGAACCGGCTTTGACATACGGAAGGTAAAGACCAGCATTTATGAATGTCTGATTGACACTGTTGATCCGAATAAAATTATTTTAAACAGCGAGCTTGAAAATCTGGATCTGATCCCATCACATATTGATCTTGTCGGAGCTGAGATTGAAATGCTAAATCTTCCGGAACGGGAATATATGTTGAAGAAGGTAG
>CAYVTV010000061.1:4124-10709 GCA_964454295.1 uncultured Bacteroidaceae bacterium | reverse complement strand
AATGAAAAGACAATGAAAATCATGCAACAGGATTTTTATGATTATATTCTGGTTGACTGTTCTCCGTCACTTGGACTTATTACTGTAAATTCATTAGCTGCTGCCGATTCTGTGATAATCCCGGTTCAATGTGAGTATTTTGCCCTTGAAGGGCTTGGTAAACTGCTGAATACTATTAAAATAATACAGAGCAGGCTGAATACTTCCCTTGAAATAGAAGGATTTTTATTAACCATGTATGATTCGCGGTTGCGCCTTTCAAATCAGGTTGTGGAAGAGGTTAAAAAACATTTCCAGGAGATGGTTTTTGAAACTATAATTCAAAGAAATATAAAGTTAAGTGAGGCGCCGAGTTTCGGTAAACCGGTTGTATTGTACGATGCTGAATCGAGAGGGTCAACGAATTACCTGAACCTGGCAAGGGAAATCCTCCAAAGGAATGAGCATACACAATTGAGCAGTAAAGAGAAAATAATAGAATAACAAACAGATATGGCAAAAAAGAATGCACTGGGAAGAGGGTTGGGAGCTCTTATTGAGGATATGTCACATGATGATGTATCATCTCCTTCATCCATCGATGAAATTGCAGTCGACGACATTGAAACCAATCCATGGCAGCCAAGATCAAAATTTGATGAGGATTCACTGGGTGAACTGGCTGATTCTATACGTGAGATAGGTATTGTTCAGCCTATTACTGTCAGACTAACTGAAGATGATAAATATCAGCTTATTACGGGTGAAAGAAGGTATCGTGCCGCTAAAATATTGAATCTTAAAACTATTCCTGCATATATCCGTCATGCCGATAATCAGAATATGCTTGAAATGGCTCTGGTTGAGAATATTCAGAGGGAAGACCTTAATGCTATTGAAGTGGCTATAAGTTACCAGCGCCTTATTGAAGAGTGTAAGCTTACACAGGAAAATCTAAGCGAACGTATTGGGAAAAACAGGGCTACAATTTCCAATTACCTGCGTCTTCTTCGCTTACCTGCCGAAATACAGCTTGGAATAAAAGACCGTGTGATTTCAATGGGACACGCACGTGCACTCCTTGGGCTTGATGATCCGAAAATACAGCTGAAGATATATGCCCATGCTGTTGATAAAGAAGCTTCAGTACGAAAGGTGGAAGAACTTGTGAGGAAAGCCCAGGCTTCCCAATCAGAGTCACAAACTCAGCCAGCTCATAAGGATGAAGGATATGAAGAACTAAAGCATCACCTCTCCAGGCATTTTGGTACCAATGTTTCTTTTAAAAGAAGTAATAACGGATCGGGGAAAATCGTTATTCCTTTTAAAACCGATGAAGAACTCGAAAGAATAGTCGCAGTTCTTGATAAACTCAATGGCTAACATTTTTTTATATCATAGTTTTTTTCTTATTACCATCCGGAGGGTCAGTCTTCTGATTTTCCTGTTTATTTCAATGCATTGTAATGCACAGCAAAGCAGTCCGGATTCAGTTACGGTATCAGAATCTGAGGAACAGGATGAGTTAAGCGATACTGTCAGGCACAGCCCCAGAAAAGCTGCTATTTACTCAGCCATATTGCCCGGACTGGGACAAATCTATAATCATAAATACTGGAAAGTTCCGATCGTGTATGCAGGATTTGGAACCATGGCCTATTTCATCCGGTTCAATGACACCAGATTTAAAAAATTTAAACAGGCATATAAAGATTTTCCCGATTATGATCTTGATTATCCATATCCTCTCACACTTGACCAGATTGACAGGGCAATGCTGTATTATAAACGGTGGAGGGATCTTTCCATACTTGGAACCCTGGGTTTTCACCTTTTTCAGATTATTGATGCCACGGTTGATGCCCATCTTTTTCACTGGGAGGTGGGGGAGGATCTCTCGCTTAACCTGAAGCCTTCGTATTTTTCGCCTCAAACAAGTTATGGAATTCACACTTTTGGTTTCTGCGCTTGCTTATCGTTTTAGTTTTCATTTTCTTTGCATATTATTTTTTTATGTGGGATGTAATCATGAAGCGAATAAAGTTTATATGCCTGTACCTTTCTTTTGGGATAATAATGAACGCCAACCTGCTCTATGCAGATGGGATTGATACCATAAGAGTGGTTGACATGGAAATCGGATTTGAAGAAAATCTTGACCAACTTCTAAATCTTTGGTATGTTCAGCAGGCGTTACAGGTGGAGTATTCCGATAGTTTGTTCTACCTTGATGACGAATCGTCATTGCCGGATTTTACCGACTCTGTGTATATCAGCCGACTGCAAAGCCTTCCCTTTATGATGGAACTTACCTATAACAGGATAGTTAAAAACTTTATTGACCTGTACGCAAAACAACGACGGGATAAGGTCAGGATAATGCTTGCTCTTTCCGACTATTATTTTCCCATCTTTGAAGAAATTTTCGATAGGTATGGTATTCCTGATGAGATGAAATACCTTTCTGTTATTGAGTCTGCTCTTAATCCCAGGGCAGTGTCACGTGCAGGGGCTACCGGATTGTGGCAGTTTATGCTTTACACCGGTAAAAGTTACGGGCTTACTGTTAATTCGCTGGTTGACGAAAGAAGGGATGTTATCAAATCGACAGAAGCAGCTGCAAAATTCATGAAGGATCTGCACAACATATATAAAGACTGGATACTGGTTATTGCTGCGTATAACTGCGGCCCCGGCAATGTTAACAAAGCCATTAGGAGAGCAGGGGGAAAAAGGAATTACTGGGATATTTATTATTTTCTTCCCAGGGAAACCAGGGGATATGTGCCTGCATTTATTGCAGCATCCTATGTTTTTAATTATAATACCGAACATAATCTGCCCCCCGATCGTCTGAGTTTCGAGTTTTATACTGACACCATTCATATTAATAAGAAGCTTCACCTCAGGCAGGTTGCTGAGGTACTCGGGATTCCAGTTGTGCAGCTCAGGGATCTTAATCCTCAGTACAAACATGATATAATTCCCGGCGACGGTAAAACCTATTCTGTCAGGATTCCTCAAATGCAGACAACACGGTTCATCGAACTGCAGGATTCTATATTTGCCTATAAACAGGATGAATTTTTCAATAATGAAAGATTTATTGTCAGTCCGACTGCCTCATCAGGAGGTTCAGCACCCGTTCTTCCCTCTGATAAATACACCAGACTTACTTATACAGTTAAGTCGGGAGATAACCTCGGATATATTGCGGCATGGTACAACGTAAGGATCAGTGATCTCAGGTACTGGAATAATATAAGAAAGAATCTGATAAGAACAGGACAGAGGCTTATGGTTTATGTGCCGAATGAAAGAGCTGACAGATACAGGGATATAAATGAACTGAGTTTTGAAGAGAAGCAAAGAAGAGTTGGAGCGACCACAACAGCTTCTGCAGTCAGCAACCCCGGCATGACACCAAAATCTGAACCTGAAAACAGAGATAGAGGGGATTACATCTATTACACAGTTAAACAGGGTGACACCTTATGGGATATAGCAAAGAAATATCCCGGCGTTACCGATACTGACATAGCCCGGCTGAATAACCTGAAATCCGGGGATAGAATTAAACCGGGACAGGTCATAAAAATAAAAAGGTGAGTTTTTGTTGTAGTTGTTTAATGCATGATTCGGCAGGGTTCGTATGGGAGGTCAAAGTAAACCGGATTTAACGAGTTGATATTCCATCGCTGCCAGAATGAAACACAAAGAAACAATTGATTGTGAACATTCAGATACTTCATTTATTACTTATTGGATGTGCATATGAAAGGACATCCTTTGCAGTAATTTCCTTGTTACATAGTATAATAAGTCGCTCAAGAACATTCCTGAATTCCCTGATATTGCCTGTCCAGTTGATTTTTTGCAGCTCCCTGACAGCATCCGGAGTAATAGTCTTTTTAGGGATCCCATAATCTTCGCAGATTGTTTCATTGAAATACTCTGCGAGCAGGGGTATATCTTCTTTTCTTTCATCAAGCGAGGGCACATGTAATATAATTACACTCAACCGGTGGTAGAGGTCCTCACGGAAGCTGTTTTTCCCGATTTCTTCTTTCAGGTTTTTGTTTGTGGCTGCAATTATCCTTACATCAACATGAATGTCTTTATCACTTCCTACACGCGTAATTTTATTTTCCTGTAGTGCTCTTAATACTTTTGATTGTGCTGAGAGGCTCATGTCACCTATTTCGTCAAGGAACAGGGTTCCACCGTCTGCCTGTTCAAATTTCCCTTTACGTTGTTTGATAGCGGAGGTAAAAGCTCCTTTTTCATGTCCGAACAGCTCACTTTCAATAAGCTCAGAAGGGATGGCGGCACAGTTAACTTCCACAAAAGGTTCGGAAGCACGCTCACTCTGCTCGTGAAGCATCCTGGCCACAATTTCCTTTCCCGTACCGTTCTCTCCTGTAATGAGAATACGCGCATCTGTAGGTGCAACACGTTCAATCATTTCTTTTATATGAACGATCGCAGGAGATTCTCCTATCATCTTATAGTTTTTACCCACTCTCTTTTTCAGGGATTTTGTCTCATTCAGCAGGGTGGATTTATCTTCTGCATTACGTATGGTGATAAGAAGCCTGTTTAGATCGAGAGGTTTTTCAATAAAATCATACGCTCCCTGTTTGATGGCTGTAACGGCTGTATCAATATTGCCATGTCCCGATATCATAATTACCTGTGCATCTGATGAAATCTCGAATAATTTGGCCAGCACTTCCAGTCCATCCATTTCAGGCATTTTTATATCGCATAATATGATATCATGTTTTTTCTCCATAAAAAGAGTAAGCCCTTCCGGTCCGCTGGCAGCCAGATCAACTTCATAACTCTCATATTCAAGTATCTCTTTTAAGGTGCTCCTGATACTGTTTTCATCATCAATTACAAGTATGCGTGCCATAATAATAAAAATAATTTCAAAGGTTCAGCATTTCAGCAATAACTCCTTCTTTCAGAGCATAATCCGATTGCACCAGCGTTTTAACCCCGAATTTCCTGAGCACAAAATTGACAAACACTGTAGCAAGGATGATCATCTCAACTCTTACAGGTTCCATTCCCTGCATTTCAGCCCTTTGTTCAATTGTTGTCTTAAGCAGTTGGTTATGAAGTGCAAAATAATCTTCAAGATCTATTATACGGCTGGGTTCATTAAGGGAGATATTATATTTTTCAGGATTGGAATAATGCAAAAGGGCTGCGAAAGTTTCAAAAGATCCTGATGCTCCGATCAGGGTTAAGGGCTTAAATTCATTCACTGCCGGATATAAATTTTCCAGTTCCATTTCAAAATATCTTTCCAGTTCTCTGATCTCTTTTTCCGTGATAGGGTCGGAAGGAGGGAATAACTCCAACATCCTTGCCATTCCCAGGTTAAAACTATGTTTCCAGAAAATTCCACTCTTATTCCCAATGATAAATTCATTACTTCCTCCGCCTATGTCCAGGATCAATACCGGTTTTTCGCCAAGCTGAACGGACTGGCGGACTCCTTTGTAAATCATTTCGGCTTCTCTCTCTCCCGGAATGATTATTATGTAAATATTGAACCGTTTCTGAACTTCGTTGGTGAACTTCTTCCCGTTACTTGCATCACGGATAGCAGAGGTAGCAAATGCGTATATTTTTTCCGGAGAATATTCTCTGGATCTTTCCACCAGTTTTTCAATGGCTAAGAACCCTCTTTCCATAGCATCTTCGGTAATCAACCCTTTATGGATTCCCCCTTTTCCCAGTTTAACAGGCTCTTTGGAAGTGTGGATAACGGAAAGCCTGTTTTTATCTGAAGCTTCGGATACTAAGAGATTGAAAGTATTTGTTCCTAAATCAAGAATGGCTACCCTCATGGCAGATAACAGGTGTTAAATGATTTGTTCAAATCTAATCAAAGATGATATATAATTCAAAAAATTCAATATGTTTTATATCTTAACCATTTCCATAATTCTTTGTAATTTACTTTTTTCCCGTACATCAGTATTCCTGTCCGGTATATTTTTCCTGCCATCCATGTTGATCCTATGAAAGTGATAATCAGTAATCCGGCCGATAATACCAGTTCCCACACCTTAACCCCGAAGGGAATTCTAACCATCATTACTACCGGTGAGGTAAGGGGAATCAAGCTAAACCAGAATGCCAGCGGGCTTTCAGGGTTATTAATGGCATTTACCATTATGAAAATGGCAGCGATAAGTGGGATGGTAATGGGAAACATAAATTGCTGTGTGTCTGCCTCATTGTCAACTGCTGATCCGACGATGGCGAAAAATGATGCATATAACAAATAACCGCCAAGGAAGAAAAATAAAAACATGCCGAGTATATAAACAAGATGTATTGAGTTAAGGGAGGTGTATATTTTTTCCAACACATCCGGGTTATTCTCCGTGAGGTTTAGTGTCTGGATATTATCTTCTGCTGAGATGTGGATATCTCTTGCAATTATCTGTTCTGCAGAGGTTTTTCCGAGGTCGGGAAAGAATGCTTTCTGTGCTGCGGTTACAATGGTTAGTGTAAGGACGACCCAGATAATGAACTGTGTAAGCCCTGTCAGCCCCACACCTATAATTTTTCCCATCATTAACT
>CAYVTV010000061.1:0-4114 GCA_964454295.1 uncultured Bacteroidaceae bacterium | reverse complement strand
CAGATGAAATAATGACTTCAATGATACGGTTTGACTTTTCCTCAATCACGCCCCGCATAACCTGCACGCCAAAAAGAAAAATAAACACGTAAATCAGCATTCCGCTTGCATATCCCACAATCATTGACAATTCAGTGAAGCTCTCCTTTTCTCCACCTTCCTCGGTCCATACGATACTCCGAAGAGTTATGCTGGTTTCGATTGATTTTAGTATTTCTTCGAGGTTGTTTATTTCATATGTGTTTAGTTTTAGTTTCTCGATCTCCTTTTCAATGGAGTTGGAAATATGCATTTTAATGGAAAGCCCCGGCTGTTTATCCGAATAAAGGATAATGCTGTTCGAGGCCATGATATTGTGGGGAATAAAGAGCACTGCACTGTAACCTGCATCCTGAAATGTGGTTCTGATTTCATCCATAGGTATATCATGCAGGTAGGTGAATTTTATATATTCTGTTTCGGGTAGCACCCCGGAGAAGATATTTGTGCTGTCAACTACTGCAACGGTCCTTATTTCTTTATCTTCGAGTGTGGCAAGCCATGCAGGAATAAAAAGAAAAGCAGCGAAAATAAAAGGACCCAGAACCGACATGATTATAAACGACCTTTTCCTCACTCTGGTAAGATATTCCCGCCGGATGATGAGAGAGATTTTATTCATTGATGGGGTGTTTTATTCATTTACTCAATTACTCAATTACTCATATACTCATTTACTCATACCCGGAGTGCATAACCCCGGTTATGCCCCTACAACGGACATGGACACAGCAATGCCCCTACGTATCTGTTCCTCCTACAACCCTGATAAAAACATCGTTCATACTTGGGATTACTTCATTAAATGAGATGAGTTCAACAGTTGGTAACAATTTAGCGATCAACTTGTTATTGTCTGAGTTATCCTGCACTTTAATCTTTATCTCATGAAATTCATGATTTTCCCTGATATGAATTATTTCGTAAGCCGGGCCGAGGGAAAGCGCAATATTTTCCGTATTTCCTTTAAATCCAACAAGGTAAGTATCTGATCGGTACTTATTTTTAATATCCTGAATATTGCCGGCCAGTATTACGCGTGAATTATGAATAAGACTGATATCGTCACACAACTCCTCTACAGAACCCATATTATGAGTTGAAAATATGATGGTTGCTCCTTTATTTCTGAGATCAAGGATTTCATTTTTAAGGAGATTGGCGTTTATGGGATCAAATCCGCTGAAGGGTTCATCAAATATTAACAGGCGTGGTTCGTGAATCACAGTGGTTATAAACTGTATTTTTTGCTGCATGCCTTTCGAAAGTTCTTCCACTTTTTTATTCCACCAGCCTGTAACTTCAAATTTTTCGAACCAGTATTTGAGTCTTTTCAGGGCCTCATGCTTTTTAAGTCCTTTTAGCTGTGCAAGGTAAAGTGACTGTTCCCCTACTTTCATCTTTTTATATAAACCTCTTTCTTCGGGCAGATATCCTAATTTAAAGATATCTTCCTGTTTCATCTTCCTTCCTTCAAAGATCAGTTCCCCTTTGTCGGGTGCTGTGATCTGGTTTATAATTCGTATCAGTGTTGTTTTTCCTGCCCCGTTGGGTCCCAGCAAACCAAAAATACTTTGTTCCTTTACCCGGATAGACACTTTGTCAAGGGCCAGGTGGCCTGTGAATTGTTTAACAATGTCATTTGCGTCAAAAAGACTCATTCTTCTGGTATTTATTATTCAAAGAATCCCTTCATGCGTTCAAAGAAATTCTTTTCCGACTGATCGGGATCGGGAGTAAAGTTAGCTGAATCTTTAAATTTTTCAACAATTTTTTGTTCTTCCTTTGTCAGGTTTTTAGGAATCCATACATTGACGGACACCAGAAGGTCACCCGTGCTGTACCCGTTTACATCGGGGATTCCTTTTCCTCTCAGGCGGAGGATCTTGCCGGGCTGAGTACCCGGTTCAATACGGATTTTCACTTTACCGTCGACAGTGGGGATTTCAGCAGTTGTTCCCATGATTGCCTCAGGTATGCTAAGGTATAGATAATAGATCAGGTCATTGCCGTCGCGGATTAACTCGGGATGTTTTTCTTCCTGGATAAGTACCAGCAGGTCGCCGTTAATACCTCCTCTTCTTGCTGCATTACCTTTTCCTGTTACTTTTAGTTGCATGCCTTCGGATACCCCCGGGGGAATATGAAAAGATATGGTTTCCTCTGAGTTGACAATTCCTTCCCCGAAACATTTCGTACATTTCTCGGAAATTATCCGGCCATCACCATTGCAGGAAGGACAAACGGAGGTAGTTTGCATCTGCCCCAGGAATGTGCTGGTTACTCTTGTCACATGCCCTGTTCCCCTGCAGGTTGAGCAGGTAGTGAACGCGTTTGTATTTCTTGCACCTGTTCCACCGCAGGAATCACAGCTTGTATATTTTTTTACTTTAATTTTCTTTTCAGAACCATGGGCTAATTCATCGAGAGACAACTTTACTTTAACCCGCAGATTTGAACCTTTGTTCACTCCGCGTGAAGTTCTTCTTCCTCCTCCTCCAAAACCTCCAAAGCCAAAGTCACCGAAAATATCTCCAAAACTGGCAAAAATGTCTTCAATGGTCATTCCTCCTGCATGAAAGCCGTTACCCTGCCCGCTGAAAGCAGCGTGCCCGTATTGATCGTAGCGTGCTTTCTTCTGTGGATCGGAGAGTACTTCGTAGGCTTCCGCGGCTTCCTTAAATTTTTCTTCTGCCTGCTTATTATCCGGATTCTTGTCAGGATGGTATTTCAATGCCATCTTCCGGTATGCTTTCTTGATCTCCTCCTGCGAAGCATTGCGGCCTATCTCCAGCACTTCATAATAATCTCTTTTTGACATCTGAGTTAATTTATTTATTCACCTACCACAACCTTCGCAAATCTGATCACTTTTTCATGAAGGAGGTACCCTTTTTCTATTACATCCAGAATTTTTCCCTTAAGATTTTTCTCAGGGGCAGCAATTCTTGCAACTGCTTCATGGATATCCGTATCGAAATCCTGATGGAAAGATTCAATCTCTTTTAGTCCCTGTTGGTTTAATATATCTTTCAGTTTATTGTATATAAGTATCATTCCTTCACCGGCAGGATCCTGTTTTAAGGTGCCGTTATCCAAAAAGCCTATTGCTCTTTCCAAGTCATCAAGTACAGGGATCACCTTTAAAATAATGTCTTCACCAGCAGTTTTTATCAGGTCCATCTTTTCTTTAAGCGTTCTTTTACGATAATTGTCAAATTCAGCACTAAGCCTGAGATATTTGTCCTGTAACTCTGCCAGTTTTACTTCAGCAGACTCCTGTGTGTCAGTTACTGTGTCTGGTTGTGTTTCTTTCTCCTGTTTATCGTCTCTTTGCTGGTTATTCAGTTGTTTATCAGTTGTTTCTTCCGGATGACCTTTAGTTTGTTTTGTTTTTTGTCCTCCTTGAAATTTCTTTGCCATATCAATTCCCGTTTATGAATTTAACCCCGTGAAATTAACAAATATTTTGCCAATATCGGGGGAATGGACAAAATGGCAGAGAGGGGAGAGGTGAGAAGGGAGAAGGGACAAAGGGGACGAAGGGGACGAAGGGGACGAAGGGGATAAGTTAGTGATTGAGTGGTTACGTGGTTGAGTGGTTACGTGGATCCCACACCTACGCTGAAGCTTTGGTGGATGAAAACGGGATCACGGGATCAAGTGGAGGGATCAGATTAGTAAGGGATCATGGGATCGGGTGGTTAAGTAATTGAGTGGTTACGTGGTTACGTGGATACGTGGTTACGTGGATACGTGGTTACGTGGATACGTGGATACGTGGATAATAGGGGCATAGCCGCATTAACCCGGGGTAGAAATTGAATAGGGGGCTGTCTCATAAGTGTTTTTAACCACGAAGGACTCTAAGTACGCACGAAGGACACGAAGTATATATTTCTGATTTGTAACACTTTGTGTCCTTTGTGTTATCCTTTGTGTTCTTTGTGGTTGAACATATTTTGACTTATGAGACAGCCCAAAAAATGACGAGATGAAAATCCGCCGTACAGACACAACATTTTGTGTCTCAACAACGAAATTATATCATTCGGTTGATTGAGGCGGAACAGAT
>CAYVTV010000060.1:0-18290 GCA_964454295.1 uncultured Bacteroidaceae bacterium | reverse complement strand
CGAACAACTCTGAGTTTAATAAACTTAATGCCTTACTTGCCCCTGTTTGACCAAAGAGAGTGCTGAATTGATTGAATAATTGCTCAATAATATACCATACATCATTATCAGCAGTCTGGATAGAATATTTTTCGAGCAATTTTAATTGATTTTTAGTCTTGCATAATAGTTCTCCCACATTTCGGAAAGTCAGTTTTTTAGTTTGCAAAGCAGCGAAATTCCATGTAAAAAGTAATAAAAGTATACCCCTAATAGTATTAGTATCTTCATACCAATTATCATAGTTCTTTTGTTTAGCAAAACAGATCAGTTCGGCAGCTAATTCATAACAAAAGGCACGAGTTTCATGGAGAAAGTCTTCTGTTGGATCATAAAATTCATGATATAAATTATCTTTCATACGTATAAATTATTTTTTAGTGGTTGTATGGAACCCACATGTTTTAATGAATTAATTCATTTGTGTTTGCAAAACATGTGGGTTTCATAATTTCTTTTCCGGGATTCTTTTTTTGGAATTTCATTCCTATCTTATTTTACTTTTTATTCACAGATTTTATTAAGAAGGTTCTTAATGGTTTCAATCTTTTTGGATATTTGCGATAACTATTGTTTCTGATTTCCAAATTTCTTTCATTTTGACATATTAAATTTCATAAATTTCAGGGTTCTCTTTTAAGTTATCAAAATCAAATGTGTTCTTTAACTAAGAAAATTCAAGATAATAAATTATCATGATATAGGTTAAATAATTATTTAAGTATATCAATATCATTGTTTATTCTTTACGGGGATTATGAAATCTCTCCGGTCTATTCACCCTCTTCATAAATTCACGCTCGTTATTACCCGGAATGTAAGAATAATTTGTATTTTTCTCATTTAATGAGAGCTTAGAATATACTATGTGCTGTTGTTAATCTATATTATAAGACCAGCCTGCTATACTCAGTCCACCATCTTATCAGTTTGTGTTTTGGGAATAAGGGAAAGCTGAAACCAATTGAATGTTACTCATACAAACTAATGATAACAAATCAGGCAGGAATTATTTAAGGCACACTCAAAAAAAATTGATAAATTTATGCTTTTGTAAAAATTATGAAAATAGAGTCTTCTCTGCGTGACAAAAGGAAATGAGGTAATACAGGTACATTCCTCAAAGAAAACATTAAGGATAATTTTGAAATGGTTACCTGGCTGACTATTAAATGATCGTAATAATGAAAAACCAAAAAATATATGTCAAAGGAACAGAAATAACCCTTTTAAAATTGAAAGCAACGATTATATCTCTTTGACTGATATTGCCCGTCATAAAGATTCTGAACATACAGATAGCATAATACAAAATTGGATGCGTAACCGAAATACTATTGAATTATTAGGCTTTTGGGAAAGCATTTACAATCCCGGTTTTAAACCCCTCGAATTCGAGGGGTTTAGAAAACAGGCCGGATTGAATAGTTTCGTATTAACACCAAAGAAATGGATAGAAACCACTAATGCCATTAAAGAAAACCTGATACCTGCCCAATTGACAGGAGAACAAATGGATATTGTTATGTGTCAAGTATAAAGATTATAAAGATAATTATTCGATTCTGCAGAATTTATAAAGATTAAAAGTATAAAAGCTGCCTATCATCTTAATCAAAAAACGTTACTGGATTAGGCAAGGAATTCATATATTTGTCTGATGGAAAAATTAGGTGACATAGAATTTAGAGTATCCGGCAAGTATGGTAATCAGGACCTGAAGCCTGATAACTACGACATAAAACACATTGCTTCTCTTCTGCAGGATGTGGAAGATTTACTTTTCCCTAATAACCAAAAGGAACGACCCCTGATTACATATGACATTCAGGATGGCTCTGTAAGACATATTTTTAAAACTACAATTCAAACTGTTATTGGTTTTAGCGCTATCTTATATCAAGTTCAGGAAAAACAATCAATTGACTTTTTAGACTTAAAAACTGCACGTGCTATAGAAAATATTCAAAATTTATCCATTCAGAAGAATTATGAGTTTCAGATTAAAACATCTTTACAGGACAATTTTGAATTGAAAATTTCACCTGATACAAAATATTACAGAACTGAAAATATCTGGGTTGATGCTGAATTTTATTTTTATGGTATTTTAAAAGATGCCGGTGGTAAAAGCAAGGTAAATATCCATCTGGATACAGAAGATTATGGTTACCTTACAATTGAAACCGGTGAAGATTTTCTAAAAGAACGTGAAGACAATTTACTCTATAAAAATTTTGGTGTGAGAGCAATAGGAAAACAAAATATGGAAACAGGGGAAATTGACACAAAAACACTGAAGTTTGTGGAATTAATCAATTATAATCCCAGGTTTAATCCCTCATACCTCAATAATCTCATTTTAAAAGCAAAAAGGAACTGGAAAGGAATTGATGCAGATGAATGGCTCTATAACATGAGAGGAGATTATGAAGCATAGCGTTTTACTAGACACAAGTTTTTTTATTCGTCTCTTAAATGATGAGGATAAATTACATGAGAACGCTCTATCCTATAACAAATATTTTATAGAAAATGACATTACTTTAAAAGCATCAACTATTTCCATTGCAGAATATTGTGTATTGGGAAGAATTGAAGATTTGCCCTTAAAAGACATCCAGATTATTCCTTTCAATTTAAATCACGCTGAAAAAGCAGGAGAATTCGCAAAAATAATCTTCACTGAAAACAAAATTACGTTTCAGAAACTCATCCCAAGGGCATAATTCCAAATGACTCGAAATTGTTTGCACAGGCAGATATTGATTCAAGCGTTACCCATTTCGTGACATCCGATGAAAGGTCATTGAATACTTTCAAGAAATTAAGAACAGCTATTATTCCAAAATTTGAGATAATTAACATCAGAGTTCCCTATAACCAGACTTTCGGCATATTAGACCTCTAAACGCAACCATGAGCTTATAAAAACAATACTTCCATTATTCATGATTTCCTGACAAAATAAAACTGGTAAAAAGTATCCCTTATTATTATTAAAATCATAACTTTCCCCTTCCCTGTTCAATCTTAAAGTAAATTTCCTAACTTTAATTTTTGTACCTATTCAGGTACCAGTTTTAAAAAATTAGTGAAATAAAATTTTCAGGTTGTACCTGAATAGTTACCTCAATAATAATCCGATAACAGATGCGCATGAATTCAATAGCGTTTATTGATACTGAAATCAGTCAGAAAAATCAGGAAATCCTTGATATCGGAGGAATTAAGGATAACGGGAATTCTTTCCATTCAAGTTCGATTTCAGAATTCATTTCATTTATCAATGGAACAATATTTATTTGTGGGCACAACATATTAAACCATGATTTAAAATATCTTCAAAAAGCTTTATCTGATTCTGGCATTAATCAATGTAAAGTAATTGACACATTATTTCTCTCCCCCCTGCTTTTTCCAATGAGGCCATATCACCATCTGTTAAAAGATGATAAGCTTCAATCAGAAGAGTTAAATAATCCCTTGAATGATTCAATAAAAGCCAGAGATTTGTTTTATGATGAAGTCTCCGCATTCAATGCGCTGGCCCATTCATTGAAGAGTATCTACTATCTCCTGCTAAAAGATAAAAATGAGTTCCGGTCATTTTTTGAATATAATTCCTTTAAGACCGAGAGTCCTGATAATTTAGAAGATTTAGTACGTCAACGATTCAACGAAGAGATTTGCAGCAATTCAAAGTTAGGTGATATAATTTCCGCACATCCAATTGAGCTTGCCTATTGCCTGGCATTGATTAATTGTAATAACAGATACTCTATTCCTCCTCCCTGGGTTATAAAAAATTATCCGGAAGTTTTGAGAATAATGACTCTCCTCAGAAATAAACCATGCATAACCGGATGCCCCTACTGCAATAAAGCACTGGACCATTATGCAGGGCTCAATCATTATTTCGACTTTAAATCGTTTAGAAAATATGGCGAAAGACCTTTACAGGAGGACGCTGTTAAGGCGGCACTGGAAAATAAATCTTTCCTGGTTGTTTTTCCCACTGGCGGCGGTAAGTCATTAACTTTCCAATTACCTGCTCTAATGAGTGGAGAGAATATGAAAGGATTGACCGTCGTAATCTCTCCGCTTCAATCATTAATGAAGGATCAGGTTGATAACCTTGAGAAGAAGAATATAACAGATGCGGTTACTATCAATGGTTTACTTGATCCTATCGAACGGAGTAAGTCATTTGAAAGGGTTGAAGATGGATCTGCCTCAATACTTTATATTTCTCCTGAATCTTTGAGATCTAAAACTATTGAAAGGCTTTTACTAGGAAGAACTATTGTCCGGTTTGTCATTGATGAAGCTCACTGCTTTTCTTCATGGGGACAGGATTTCAGGGTTGATTACCTGTATATCGGTGACTTTATTAAGTCACTTCAGGAAAAGAAAAATCTCCGGGAAGGAATTCCTGTTTCGTGTTTCACAGCAACAGCCAAACAAAAGGTAATTGAGGATATCCGCGACTACTTCAAAGAAAAATTATCTCTGAATCTTGAAATATACAGATCCGGTGAGTCAAGAACAAATCTTCAGTATAAAGTATTTGAAAGCGGCGATGAACAAGATAAATATAGCAAACTCCGTAATCTTATTGAAAGTAAAAATTGTCCAACTATTGTTTACGTTTCCAGAACAAGAAAAGCATATTTACTGGCAGACGCCTTAAATAAAGATGGTTTCAACGCTAAACCTTACCACGGGAAAATGGATGTTAAGGAAAAAAGTGAAAACCAGGATGCTTTTATCTCAGGGGACGTGCAAATAATGGTGGCAACTTCTGCTTTCGGCATGGGGGTTGACAAGAAAGACATTGGAATGGTTATCCATTACGAGATATCCGATTCATTGGAAAACTATGTCCAGGAGGCAGGAAGAGCAGGCCGGGATGAAAACATAATTGCTGATTGTTATGTGCTTTATAATGAGGATGACCTTGGAAAACATTTCACACTTCTTAATCAGACCAAGCTAAGCATCAAGGAGATAAAACAAGTTTGGAAGGCAATAAAAGAAATTACAAAGTTCAGATCAACTGTTTCAAATTCTGCTTTGGAGATTGCCCGAAAAGCTGGCTGGGATGAAGGAATAACCGAAATTGAAACACGCGTTACAACGGCCATTTCAGCACTGGAAGAAGCTGGTTATTTGAAACGGGGTCAAAATGTACCACGAATTTTTGCAAATAGTATCTTAACTAAAAATGCACAGGATGCTATTGACAAAATAAATTCATCAGAACGGTTCGATGAAAAGCAAAAAGTAAAAGCAATCCGAATTATAAAAAAACTCATCTCGAGTAAAAGCAAAAAACAATCTAATGACGAAGTTGCTGAATCCAGAATTGATTATATATCTGATCACCTTGGCATTGTTAAGGAGGAAGTAATAAAAATTATTACTCTGCTTCGCGAAGAAAAGATCTTAGCAGACACCAAAGACCTGACTGCTTTCATAAAAAAAGGAGATGCTGTAAACCGGTCAAAATCAATCACTGAAACTTTCCGGCAAATAGAAGAATTTTTCCTCAAGCAGCTGGAAGAACAAGAAAAAACATATCATCTCAAAGAATTGAATGAGAAGGCTATTGAATCAGGTTGTCATGATGTTACGCCAAACAAATTAAAGGCCATTATTAATTTTTGGGCAATTAAGAATTGGATTAAAAGGCAAAATCTGGAGAACTCAAAAAACCACATTGCTATCATTTGTGTCTTACCGAAAGATGTTTTGCAAGAGAAATTGAAAAAGAGACATTCTCTTGCAAAATTCATCGTCGAATTCCTTTATGAAAAAATTGATAATACTGCAGATGAGAATACGGAAGAAATATTGATAGAATTTTCAGTTATGGAGCTCAAGGAAGCATACGAAAAGAGTCTTGAGTTATTTAAATTTGAAATTTCAACAGATGATATTGAAGATACATTATTCTATTTATCAAGAATTGAGGCAATTAAGATAGAAGGAGGATTCCTGGTTGTATATAATAAAATGACAATCGAAAAGGTCGAACAGAATAATAAAGCACAATATAAAAAAGAGGATTATCAGAAACTGGATCAGTTTTACCAGAACAAAGTACAACAGATTCACATTGTGGGAGAATATGCAAAGAAAATGGTTGAAGACTATCGCGGAGCACTGCAATTTGTGGAAGATTATTTTCAATTGAACTATCCTGTTTTTCTCAATAAATACTTTAAGGGGAGTCGTCTTGATGATATTAAAAGAAATTTAACTCCCGCTAAATTTCGTCAGTTATTCGGATCTCTGTCTACTGCTCAATTAGCAATAATAAATGATAAAGAATCCAAATACATAGTTATTGCTGCCGGACCTGGAAGCGGAAAAACGAGAGTTTTGGTCCACAAACTTGCTTCCCTGCTTTTAATGGAGGACATTAAACACGAACAACTTTTGATGCTCACTTTTTCAAGAGCAGCCGCGACAGAGTTTAAGAAGAGATTGATAGGGCTTTATGGCAATGCAGCAAATTTTATTGAAATCAAAACTTTCCACTCCTACTGTTTTGATTTATTGGGAAAAGTTGGCAGTATCGAAAAATCTGATGAGATTCTTAAAACTACTATTGAGAAGATCAAAAATCATGAAGTCGAGCAGAGCCGGATATCAAAAATGGTTCTTGTAATTGATGAAGCCCAGGACATGGACGTGGATGAGTATAATCTGATCAATGCTCTTATTGAGGAAAATGAAGATATGAGAGTGCTTGCTGTCGGTGACGATGATCAGAATATATTTACATTCAGAGGTGCAGATTCTGTCTACATGGAGAAGTTTATTACTGAAAAGAAAGCAAAAAAGTATGAACTCTTTGATAATTTTCGGAGTAAAAGCAACCTGGTCTCATTCTCTAATCAATTTGTTAAGACAATACACCATCGATTAAAAACTTTCCCGATTGTTGCATTTGATAAGGAGAATGGAATTATCAAAACTGTTAAGTATCATAGCAATAACCTAATAGTTCCTACTGTAAATGATATTATCTCGACTGACCTGTCTGGTACCACATGCATATTAACCCAGACAAATAAGGAAGCTCTCAACATTACAGGTCTGCTATTAAAAAATGGATTCAAGGCTAAGCTGATCCAAACTAATGACGGTTTCAATTTGTATAATCTTTTAGAAGTACGTTACTTCCTGGGGCAACTTAAATCAATGGATGATTCCCCTTCAATTAGTGATGAAAACTGGGCAAGAAGTAAAACAGAGTTGTTCAGAAAATTTGGCAATAGCTCAAAACTGGAAATATGCAGAAACATTATCAGGGACTTTGAAGGCACAAATACCAGGATAAGATATTATTCTGATTTACAAGTTTTTATACGCGAATCAAAATTAGAAGATTTTCTGGGAAAAGATGGTGAAACAATCTTTGTATCAACAATTCACAAAGCAAAGGGAAAAGAGTTTGACAATGTTTTTATCATGCTCGAAAATTACGATTTATCAAGTGATGAAAAGAAACGTCCGCTGTATGTCGCAATAACAAGAGCCAGACAAAACCTGTTTATCCATCACAATAGTTATTCCTTTGACAGGTTTCAAGCTGACGGACTGGTTTTAATTGTTGACCGGAAAAGTTACCAACCACCTGAACATATCTCAATGCAATTATCATATTCTGATGTTAATCTCGGATATTTTGAATACAGGCAATCCCAAATTAACCGTCTGGTCCCAGGTGTTCATTTAGTTATTAAGGACGGAGGTTGCGCTAATAATTCAGGAGATATAGTGTTAAAATTTTCAAAGAAATTTAATGACACAATCTCCTGGTTAGAAGATCAAGGATATCATTTGAAAAATGCCAGAATTAATTTTATCCTATTTTGGAAAGATCCTGAGAAAGAAAGTGAAGTAAAAATTATACTTCCGGAATTGGATTTTGAGAAATAAGCCTTCGGTCTCCTACATCTTGCTAGGGTTATTTTGAGAGCGTATTTTTCGTCTCAAAAAAATCATGGAAAAAGAATCAGGATTTGCTGAGCTGATCAGGCAACAACAGGAATCAGAACTCTCAATAAAAGATTCTGTTACAATCAAGGCTTCGCATAACAATGACAAAAGCGACATAGATTTGCTCGTGGAAATTAGCGATACCGATCCGATTGAAAGAGGAGAGAAATTAATTTCTTTATGAGATACATTTGAAACTTATTTTCAAAATAAAGTGGATTTATTAACAGATTATTCTATCCGGAATCCATATCTCAGGAAAAGCATTGATGCAACAAAAGTTTTAATCTATGACGGAACAAGGCTTAAAATACCTGATTGATATAATATATGCTTTTTTTGGTATTAAGCCTTCAATTATCTAGAAAAACACAAGGTTATTTAAAACTCTTTATCTGGAGTTTAAAAATCTCAAATCTAAGGTTGGGATAAAAAAAGGTAGGGGATCTTGCATTTTTAAATAAATATAATTTAAGAATCTTACTTAAATTGAATTTTTTACTTCAAAACAATCCACCTTCCACCTTTATCTGGTCCTGAACGTTTAATTAACCCGTCACTCTTTAACTTTCCAAGATTATATTCAACACCTCTTCTCGTTAATCCTGTTTCTTGTTGTAATTCCTTGCTGGTTATTTCAGGATTTTTCCTTATTAACCTAAGAATTTTCTCCACAGTTTTCTCCACAGTTTTCTCCACAGGCTCCCCGGGCTGTTTTCTTAACTCAATTACAAACCCAGATAAATCATACTTAAAAACCGGTGGAGGCAGATTTGATTTCGAACAATCGTTAATAATCCTGAAGATTCCCTGACCCCATGCTTCTATAAGACCGGCACGGAAAAAAGCATTGGCAATATCAGGGTTAAAAGGAACAGATGGATGTTTTAATGTTAATTGTTCCACTGTCCAGTTTTCAGGCAGTTGTCCTTCGTTCCAGAAAATTATTTTATTATCATAAACACTTATCTGTATTGGATTACCACTGCTGTAATCTTTATGGGCAATGGCATTTAGAAGTGCCTCTCTTAATGCGGTTTCCGGGAAGGGATAAGTTTCCACTCTGTGGAGACCTTCATAACTGATCATTGCCTTCATATATTTTGTAAGCAGGAGATCCATTGTTTTTTCAACCTGCTCAAATAAATAGCCATGTATCTCATCCTGATAAACCAGGATTTCCTTTTCGTTAAAAAATCCAATCTTAACATAAGCACCTGTAACATATTTCTCAGGATCCGGATGAAACAATAAAATAGCTGCACGTTTGAGATAATCAGCTTCTTTTAGATGTAATTTTTCGAGGAGATCATTATGCAATTCATCCAGTATTTCAATATTCAGACGTTTGCCAGACCTGGCTTTACGGATGAAGTAATCAAAAGCCTGCTGACTCAATTCATTAACACTAATCTTCGGTACGGGCACCCCATCCCAGCGTTTACCCTGCTTACGCAGGAGAAACCGATCAAGAGCATTACCCTTGAGTTCCTGTTTTGTGCTGCCACTTCGATAATGGTACTGACCTTTGTAACTGACAGGGAAAGGATGGGGTTCAATATTGATTTCAAGATACTTTTTTCCCTTTTTAGTTTCCAGGTTAACATCCACAATAATTCCCAGTATATCCCTGACTTTATTCGGGATGGTTTCCAATAGCTCTTCAGCTTCTGCCAAACCCGTTATCTCTCCTCTGTTATTCATACCAATAATAAGCTTACCTCCGTTAGCATTGGCAAAACCGCCAATCCAACGTATGTATTCATCACGCCAGGATTCTTTCCATTCAATATTTTGGTTCTCTATATCCAAATTACTCTGTTATTTTCCAGATTACTGTTTATCCTTGAATGCTATTTATAAAATATTCCAATTATTTTGAGCAGATATTTATTTCACACCAACGTTTACACAAATCTAAATAATAATATGGGATTTTTCTACTCTCCGGGTATTATTAACATCTGAATAGTGTATTATAAAACAGAATATTATTATTAATTTCGACTGGTTAAATAAACCATAGAAACGCAGGTATAAAATATCATTTGGAGGATTTAGTAAAATTCATTGACCGCCCCCTATTCGGATACCTCTCATTTCTCCACTTCTATATATATCTTTATATCAGCTATATAAAGCAGTAGGTTTCAGTCCTAGCAGACATTTTTTTCAATAAACCGGTTATCATTACCGGGGATATTTTCCAAAAAACCTTAATATCCTGGAATGAAATTTATGAATTCCACTCTGATTGGCAAACATCAGAATACATTTATTAAAAATCAGATTACTGAAATCTCCTGTAAAATTCCGGTAAATATCCATGTCTGCTGATCCTCTCTGCAACCAGACATTTTTTATTCCATTGCTTTTTAAATCTTCAAGTATTGCAATGGTTTTTTCAGCCTGGGTACAAATTATTGCAGCATCTATTTTTTCAGGTAAGGAAGATAATTTCTTATAACATTTTATATCTTCAAGCATTTCCATCTCCCTGTGAATTGGATAAATCTTTAGCCCTTTCCCTGTTAACTCCTTTAAAATTGTATTTCCAAATTTTTTTTTATCCCTCGACACTCCAAATAATACAAAAGCATCATTTGTTAAAAAATCCTCTATCTGTTTTAAACTTACGTTAACTGTTGTTTTCATGAGATTATTTAAAAAGTACAGACATAAAAATAGTTATTATTCCGGTAGGATTCAGGGTTATTATCAGCGATTCCTCAGCGGGAAAAATAACAGAACCTTATTTAATGTCATCATCCGGTAATAATTTCCTCCACCCTGCCTGCCACCTCCACTGCTGCATTTCGCCCCCGGCCATGAAACAGCGATTTGCCAGACTTCAATTCAACAAGATTAACCTCAAGTGTTGAAGCCATACTTTCTTCAATCCTGCCGTCCATATGCCCTCTTACCGGGGCTGCAAGACCAGTAGCTGTATCCCTCTCAGCAAAGATCTCAAGGAGATACTGTTTGTTTGCAATTACAATCTCCACTTCCCCTGTTTCAACCTTTACTTTCTTCAGTACAGAACTGTTATATGTAGTGAATCTTATTAGTTTGTCTTTCAACCAGAGCCCTGATATAAACCCGACAAAAGAACTCCTCATCCAGGGAATTTTAGCAACCGATGTTTTAATGGAAATTCCGGGTTCGTCAAAATGATTTGACTGAAGCCAGACATAACCCTCAGGGAAAGAACTGCCCCAATCCTTCTCAATATATCCCCTTCCTCCTCCGAAGTCAATCAGCTTTCCGTTGAATTCCAGCTTGCCTGTGATGGAGTGATCCATGCTGACAATCCCATGATAACATTCCATAAATGGCACAAATGCGTATGGACCCATTATGCCCGGAGAATACCATGGTTTGGGCCAGGACACATGGTCTGAAAAATCAAGCCTCCCGCTAAGTTCAGGTAAATCAAGGGAAATTGTATTTGCTGAAAAATGACTGTTTTCTATCGAAACCTGAAACCTGTTCCCCAAAGCTGTAAAGCTGTCAAATTCAAATTTATGATATACAGCTTTTTTCTTTCTTCCGTCAAGAACCTGAATAAAAGCATGCCGGGAACCATTACCATCCATAGCAACACCGGGTATAATCGCTAATGCAGCGGACTCATCCCTGTTCAGAACCTTAAAATACCAGCCTTCAAAATAGTTGCGCTTCTTACCCCATCCATGATAATACTCAGGATTGAATAAGGATCTTATTTTATTTATTATCACCGTATAGTGTTTAGTTGCCATGAATACTGGCCGGTAAGTTAAGCAAAAAAACAATTTAATGTCCTGTAAAATCCTCAGACACTGCCTCACACAAAAAGACATGAACCTAACCACCAACCGGCAGCGGGCTTAGTAACCTCAATGTGAAAAATCTAATACCCAACCATTAACAGTGTTTTTATACTTCCCTCAATTCAAAATTACAGGGATTACCAGATTTCGTAGCAGGCAGGACAAAGTTCATCCATCCATCTTTTAATTTATATTCCGTCACTCTTCCGTCAATATTTAACTGGACTTTCTTTCTGTTAACAGGTTTTGAGAATCGAACCGATATTTTTTGTTCTGTGTGGCCTGAATAATTACCTTTTATATATCCGTGTCCCATCTTATAAGAAAACCGGGAACCTCGCTAAAAGAAATTGCCGGAAAATACCTTTCCGCATATCTCCGGATTTAACCCTATCTTTGCACGATCCTTAACGATAATAGAGATTAACTGATAGTTATGAGTTAATAACAACATATATCTATAACCTGAATTACCCGAAATTGATAACGAAAAAAACAACATACCAACTACCTTTTCTTGTATTTTTGTTCATCGTATGCCTCCTGGCGCCTGTACAGCTTTTTATGGATATACGCATGCTCCTGCTGGACAGGTTCCTCCCGGGCGGGGGATGGATTCATATCTTAATTGTTGCCCTTTACGGAGGACTCATTGCATATAAGATGCAGGATCCTGATTTAGTCCCGTTCTGGAGAATACTTACATGGACTATCTTTTCCGTGATGTTTTTCACACAGCTTCTGCTGGGGATACTTGTTTCGGAGACATTTCTGCTTACCGGAAAACTGCATCTCCCCATTCCCATGATGATCATTGGCGGACCGGTTTACCGGGGACAGCTATCCATCATGACACTTTTATTCCTCAGCACCCTTGTTCTTACGGGGCCTGCATGGTGCAGTCATCTATGCTATTTTGGAGCTATAGACGGACTTGTTTCGCGTGGGAAGGGGAAAATAACGCCCCTGAGACGGGTCCTGCATTTTAAGGGAGCTATCCTTTTCCTGGTAATTCTTACTGCCATCATTTTCCGCTTTGCCGGGGTTCCGGTTCTCACAGCCACTCTCTCAGCTGCCGGTTTCGGAATTGGCGGTGTTGCTGTCATTGCTCTGCTTTCAGGCAGAAAGAAACAGATGATGCATTGCATTTACTATTGTCCTGTGGGAACCCTGGTAAATTATTTCAGGTTTGTCAACCCTTTCAGAATGTACATTGATTCGAGCTGCACAAGTTGCATGAAATGCACCACATCATGTCGCTATAATGCATTAAACGCTGTGGATATTAAGCAGGGAAAACCGGGACTTACCTGCACCCTTTGTGGCGATTGCGTACATTCATGTCCTGAGCAGTCCATAAAATACAGGTTTTTCAAACTTTCACCGGAAAGTTCCCGGCAGCTTTATTTGTTTCTGACTATCTCCCTGCATGCGGTGTTTCTGGCGCTGGGGAGGATATAAAGAGTGTGTATAATAAAACAAATTCATAAGTAAACACAAAAAACTCCGGAAAAAGAAATAGAAAAAGCACAAAAAATAAGAAAGGAGTACTTAAATGAAGAAGAATAATATAAAGACATTAGATCAATTTATTAATGAAGAAATCGGTAAAAAGGGAACAAAAAAACGTGAAAAATTTGAAGCAGGATACGAAGCCTTCAAATTGGGCGTATTGATTCGACAGGCCCGACAGGATAAAGGGATTACCCAGGAACAGCTAGCCAAATTAGCAGGAACCAACAAATCGTATATCTCAAAATTAGAAAAAGATTTAAAAGATATCCGGTTTTCGACTCTTCAACGGATTATTACAGAAAGGCTTGGTGGCCATCTTGAAATTTCAATAAGATTTTAGGTTTTATATTAAAAATGAAACATATACCAGCGTTACTGCTGAATATTATAATGAAACCAACAGAAAAACAAATTGATTTAAACAGGGATGATTTTAATGAATAAGGCAGATTTGGAAAAGGAGGATAAAAGACTGCCAAATGCCGGCCGAGTGATCAATAGTGCATGTCAAGAATATTCAATCTTATATCCAGTAATGACATGTACTTCGCTTTCATTTCCTTTGATAAAAAGCTTTTTTCAATCAATTCTTTCCATTTATGAATGGATACCGAAAATGTCTCCATAACTTTGTCAATACTTTTAACAGTAAGTTCACATTTCTCTTTTCCAAAATAATCGATCAATATATTCCGGGTTAATTTCTTTTTCTTCCCCTGCAGTGGCAAGGCAATTTCTTCATCCTGCCTTTTGTATTCTATGGTAGTATTGACTAAATCATAACACGGGGACAGGGTCGTCTTACCATCTTGTGTTATAATGGAGAAGTTCTTGAGATGCATGTCCTCATTACCGGTAAGGTAATTGAATACTGTAAGCTTAAAGAGTTTTACCTTTTCAATCGCAGGAAAGGTGCAGTATGTGTCAATAAGTTTTACAACTTTTTCCATACTGTATTCATACTTTGTATCCCTGGTTAACCCAGCCAATTGTGCGAAATCCTCAACAGGGACTTTATCGTTATGTCCCTTTCTGTCAAACCTTTTGATAAAATAGGTTAAAGTATTGTCTTTCGACCATATTAATCCATGCAGGGGTATCTCCAGTCCGGCCTCACCTGCGAGCCTCATAGTCAGGTCTTCATTTTCAGGCATCTCTGGGAAAATATGATGTTGCGGTTTCAGTATAAATTTCCCGCCTTTATCAACAATTTCAAATTTTCCCTCTTTACTACTCAACACCGCACTCAGTTTCGGCTGAACTCCCTGCACAGACATCTTCGAAGCACGAATGTACGCTTCCTTACGTTGTTCCTCAGCAGTATACTCAAGGTCTTTCAAATTCCTTAAACCATAGGATAACATTTTCAGACCTTCATTACTGTAACGATTGTCTCCGCAAGAAATATAGGCAATCGGGCACCTGTTCATTCCATTACTTCTTTTACGGTTACTACTCCAACCATGTCCCCGCCAACTGCCATCAATTGTGAAAAATAATCAGTCCTGTCCGTTTTGTTTATTTTTAACAAGCCTTCCAGTTGGAATCCTTCAGGTAAAAGTCCATCAAAGAAAGGTGGAAATGCATTGAATTTATATACTTTCCGACTTGCAGGCATTGTACGTGAAATTTCAGGACCATGGTAGTCATCAGGGTATTCAAACATATATTCTGTGCCTTTGACCAATTCAGTCAGGATCCCGGCCTCAATCCCTTTTACATATACGTTAGCTTTTCTCATCTCCGGAGTTTTGCATATTGTCCGTAAGAGGACTTGTTAACACTATTTTTATATTCAGTACTTTGAATATTTTTTTAAGGGTATCCAGGCGGACAGATTCCTTTCCTTTTTCAATATCATAAATAACCGTCTTACCAACGTCTGCCATTTCAGCTAACCGGACACGACTTAATCCGGCTGCCTTCCTGTGCATCCTGATTACTTTTGCCAACTCCAGGTTTTCTGTCATTTTTTACCTTTATGGCGGTAAATTTAATAATTTTTTTATCAACTTCCAAATACTTAACATTTATTTGCCGCTATATCAGTAAATATTGTTGTATTATTAGTAATTTTAATTAGAATGAAGTGATTTTTACTGCTAAAGCAGTAAATGATGATGATAAGGTCACTAACGAAATAGAGGATAAATGCAGGGATTGTTAATTCGCCCTAACGTCAAACCCGTGCCACAGGATTCGGACGAATAGAAAAGTAACCGGAAGTAAGTGAAATTATCGAAAATATATTGACTTGTCGATGCTATTCTGTTTCAGTTCCCTTGCCACATTCAGGTTGTGCTGCACCTTCGCGGCCAATTTTGGTTTAGGACCGTTTGCGCTTTCCTGTAACAGCCCGATTGCTTTATCATACTGCCGGGAATATATTAGAGAATTGGATTCTTTAAAAACCTTACCTGTATATAATTTCCTTTGTGCGTAACCTGATTCGGAAGGATAAAACATACCAATATACTCATTTCCTGCATCACGTGCAAGCATGCTGATCTTGTCCTGTGCTTTGTCAAGCTTGGGAAGAATGGTGAACAATGGTATAAATGATAACCTGGAGGTGTAATAATGAGATTTTTCAAGACGGGTTCTTTCGATAATTCCTCCGGTTGTATCGTAAAGGGTGACATAGTAGTTATTAAAAAGATAAAAATCTTTTGTTTTAGATACAGAACCATCCATAGGGTCTTCTTCCCTGATCACTTCCCATTCAAAATGAAGATCTGCACTGTCAAGACTGAGAAGATAGCCGGCATTATTTGCCCTGCATGCAGAGATGATTTCATCTTTCGGCATCACCCCTTCAAAGAGCATACCGGTTTTGGGTTTCTTCCCTGCTTTATCAATAAGGAAAATCACTACAGGATTTTTGTGTAAAGTATCATTCACGAGGGTATTCCCAAATTCTTCAATTCCGGTCCTGTATGCCGTTTCATGTTTGTCTTTTATGCCGGCATTTGCCTGATAGCTAAACTGGTCACTAAAAACAATCCTGG
This sequence comes from uncultured Bacteroidaceae bacterium, assembly GCA_964454295.1. Taxonomy (GTDB): domain Bacteria; phylum Bacteroidota; class Bacteroidia; order Bacteroidales; genus CAYVTV01. The sequence goes on along the minus strand of CAYVTV010000060.1, from coordinate 1,903 downwards.
CCGGCGGCCGGCTTTCAAGAATTATTTCAGGGGGATTAGTTTTGGTCAGGAAAACCGGCGTCGAACAACTGCTGAAAATCAACTGCAATGATAGCAGATATAACACATTCTTCATACTAAACACAATAAGAGTAACTGAATCAAAGATACAGGATGATACCCGGATAAGGGTATTGATTCTTTGGGCTGTGAATCTCTCCCTCGACACACTAAATAATCAGGAAAGTTACAATAATAAAAAAGCAAAGTCAAAGATTATATTGCCTTTTTATAAGCATGCACCCATAATCAATCCAACGGGAGGAAATGTAGTTAAATCCGGATTGAAAGTCCCAAGGAAGGAATCAGGATCAGTGTTTATATGGGGGGCATCCATCATTCCAACCTGTACATCTTATCATAAATACTAACTATCATCTCCTTCATATTATTCCTGTTTTTAAGTTTTGCAGAGATACCGTACAGGGCTGCAGAGCCGGATTCTTTGCTGCTGTTATTTCCAATGAAACGGGAAGCAAAATCCATTACATTTTTAAACATTTTTTCAGGCAATATTCCCGATAACGCTGATACAGCTGAAGTGACAAGCCGATCGCTGATTTTTTCCCGTTTTTTTTGTCCTGTCAATGCAATCACCTCCCTGAGATCATTCATAAATTCCTTTTCCTTACCGGCCTGAAGCCTGCCCACGGTGATGTGTATGCAGGCCGGATTTTGCAAGCGGTCAGTTAACCATCCCTTTTTCTCCAGTTCATCACCTATTGAATAGATATCATATTTTCCTGATCTCACTGCGAAAACACTCATCTCAGGATCTCCAACTATTTCCAGCCCATCAGTCGCTTTAATTCCCTCCTGCATTTTTCTTGTTGTATCCATCACTTCAGATGCAACAGCCATATATCCTTTTACACCCATGAGTTTTACAGTAGCCCATGCTGCAGCGACAGGTCCCCCGCTCTTACTTCCCAGCAAAGCATTTGAAACGAAAATTCCACCCGGCCATTCGGTGTTGATGAAAAACTGAAGTTTTCGCAGCTCCGGATCACGATACAGAATCAGCGATGCTCCCTTTACTGAATAACCGTATTTATGAGGATCTGCCGAGATGGAGGTTACTCCCTGGACCCGGAAATCAAAAGGAGGTACTTTGTAACCCGTTTTTTCAACAAAAGGAAGCATAAATCCACCCAGGCAGGCATCAACATGACAGAGGAGTCCGTTCTTTATTGCCAGTTCAGCAATTTCTTCAACCGGATCAACCACACCATAAGGGAAACAGGGCGCAGATCCAACCAGCATGGCAGTGCGTTCATTCACAGCCGATGCCATAATTTCCACATCGGCCCTGAAATCCTCACGAAGCGGCACATGTATAAGCTTGATATCAAGATAATGTGCAGCCTTATCGAAAGCAGGATGAGCAGAAACCGGCACTATCACCTCGGGTTTAACCTCCGGCATCATTCCCCTTTTCCAGTCGCGTGCCACCTTCATGGCCATTAAAATACTTTCTGTCCCCCCGGAAGTAACCGATCCGGTAACATTTTTATCCCCATGGAAAAGGCTCCCAACCATGGCCGCCAGCTCATTCTCCATTCTTCTCAATGAACCGAAAGCAGTGGGATTAAGCGTACTGTCGTGCATAAAGAGCTTATAAACCGATTCAACCGTCTCCATTATCTCATCACCCGGGTAATATACATACCCAAACATTTTTCCCTTTCTCCAGTTGAAATCCTGATCCCGTCTTTTACTGACTTCCCGGAGCAATTCCTCCGATCCTGTTCCCTTTAAAGGAAATACCAAACCTGATTTTTTTATACGCATTTTTTAATTATTAAATGATGGGTTATTGGGTTATTGGGTTATTGGGTTATTGGGTTATTGGGTTATTGGGTTA
>CAYVTV010000059.1:0-18322 GCA_964454295.1 uncultured Bacteroidaceae bacterium | reverse complement strand
AAAAAGAGATTTATGGGAGAAACATCATTTCTACGGGCGTATTATTATTTCTATCTGGTAAGGATTTTCGGTGGTGTGGTATTAATAGATCAACCATTATCAAAATCGCAGGCAGGCAAATTACCAAGATCTACTGTTGCTGAAACGTATGCATTTATTGTAAATGACCTCAGGTATGCAGCTTCTGTCTTACCTGAAAGGAGTGACTACGAAGCTAAAGATTTGGGAAGGGCAACCCGGGGCGCTGCACTCGGTTATCTGGCACGGGTAGTTATGTATCAGCTGGGTACAGATAACGGGAATGCTCATTCCTGGGAAGAGGTTTTTCAATATACCGATACTATCATTAAATCCGGCCAATATTCATTAACAGCTAATTATGCAGAGATTTTTGAGACGGAGGGGGAAAACGGACAGGAATCTGTTTTTGAGATACAGTGCCTGGAAAATCCTGCAGGCGAAGACTGGGGTAGTATAATGGGCGGGACTATGGCATCTGTATTCCAGGGAAACAGGGAACACTGGGGCTGGGGATTTAATAATCCTACAGAAGATCTTGTTTATGATTTCGGGGACAAAGACCCAAGGCTGACATGCACGGTATACGGAGAAGGGGATATTGTTTATGGTGTAAAACAAAAATGGTATTCTGCCAGTGAATCCCCTTATCTTAACAGAAAAGCAGCTCTTGATCCTGCTTTACGACCCTCAGGTGACGGGAAAGATAGTCCTTCAAACCAGCGGAAAATGAGATTTAGTGATATACTTCTCATGAATGCGGAAGCAGCTTATTACATGATGAATGAAACACTTGCCAGGCAAAGGATAAACCAGATAAGGGCACGGGCAAGAAACTGCACAAAACCCAAAGGATCATCGGAAGGAACCAATATATATGAACCTTATCCTGCCGGAGCAGTAATTATTCCTGATATTCCTGCCAGTGTGAGCGGGAGGGATTTGCTCGAAGCTATATGGAAAGAACGCCGTATTGAACTGGCAATGGAAGGTTTCAGATTCTGGGACCTCGTTAGAACTGGCCGTTATATTGATGCACTACCCGATGAAACCATTAAGAATAATTGCCGGATGCATTGTATTGAAGGAATTAACATTGACGGAAATACCTCTTATATTCCTGTCCTGCCTATTCCCAGAACAGAAGTTGAAAGTTGGAATGTTACTCCTCAAAATCCGGGTTATTGAAAGAATAAAATTTGAAAAAAGTAATGACTAATAACATGCATTTTCTGCGGATAATATTAATAATGTTTTTTCTGGCTGCCTGCTTGCATGGATGTGAAGTAAAGGACTTCTCTGAAGATTACGATATCAGCTTTCCGGAATTTAAAATTTTTGATTTTTCCCCAAAAACTGCACTTATAGGTTCTGAATGCAATATCACAGGACAAGACTTTGATAAGATATTCAGAGTTCAGATGGGTGGTGCTCATGTACAGACATTCAGTTTGCTTAAAGACACCATAGGGCGATTTGATGAGATCACTAACACAATGATCTTCACCGATACAATCCGTTTCATGATTCCCAGAAGAATTGTAAAAGGCCCTCTGGTCGTTGAAAATGTATACGATTATAGACAGGAAACACAGGATATCTTTGAACCCACTTATCCCCCTGTAGGTATATTTGTTCTTCCTCAAAATATCGAAAGAGAAAGAAGATTCAAACTCTCCGGACTGAATATTGATCTTATCAAGGAGGTAAGAATATTTGGAGAACAAACAGATGTTACCTTGCAGGTAAAGGATGACAATGCTACTGAAACAGAAATAGTTTTACTTACAGTGGGGATTAATATACCCGACTCTATTGTCCGTCTTCAGTTTATCCCTTTTGCTTCCGAAATCAGAATTTTACTACCTTCCGGAGGAATATCAAAACCTATTCCTGTTATTGATCCTCAACCTTTTGATCCGGTAGCACCTGTTATTTTCTGGGATTTCGATGGTGAGATACCATTGTTCGATAATAAGGCTGCACAATTTGGAACAGTTGCCCAGGCTGGTATAAACCTTGCCGAAAATAAAGGAGTTAATAAAATCCGATCAAATTTCTTCTCGGTAATACTCGATATAGTACCAGTTACACCTGAAACAGACAGAGGCGCTTCCTGGGCATACCTGGGTGAACTGAAAAGAGAAAATGTTCAGGGCGGAGGTGCAATAGACCTTAGCAATCTAAATGATCCTCATTTTACTTTTCTTATCAATACCAATAATAACAAAGGGTATTTTCAACTGGAAATGATGCAGGAAGAAACAAAATATGGTACACATGATATGCTGGATTTTCAATATCTAAATAAAGGATGGGAATGGATGTCATTCAGAATGGAAGATCTTAGATGGGAAAAATGGGAAGGCCCCGGTCCCAGAGTTCCTAATGTAAACGGGGCGTTTGAGTATATTAAAATTGGGTATACTACCGGTGATATCCCAAGCGGTAGTTATTTCGAAATCAGCCTTGATGAAGTAATGATTACTGACGGGCCTTCTTTAATAACGGATACAATGTTCATCTTTGAAGATGGCATTAACCGGTTTATGGTTACCGGAACTCCTTTGTCAACCTTTGAATCAGGCATTAACATATCTGCTATTCCTCCGTTCGAAGGAGAGCGTTACCAGACGGTAAAAATTAACAATGCAGCAAAACAAAATGAAGTCATTGGTGAAATAAAATATAACGGACCATTTACAGATCCGCAATATATGAATGCACCCCATGTTAATTTATGGGTTAATACCGGTAGTGAAAGAGGATTTTTACAGCTCGTTGCTTATGAAGGAACAACCCGGTTCATAAAAAATTTTGGAGAAATCTCCACTGGTGGGAAATGGCAGCGTATGTCCGTAAACCTTAGGGCACAAACAGTACCTGAATCAGGTGCAATGCGAAAAATAGATTTCTCAAAGCTCTCATCTATAGGATTACTTGTGACAACAGGCTCAGCATCTGCAGGCGAAAGCCTTGAGATAAACATGGATTACATAACCTTCTCTGAAGGTCCGGCATACTAATGAGTTGCTCATGCATCTCATTCACACTCTCTTATTGTTCTATTTATTCTGGCAAATTTTTTTATAAACCTAACACATTAAACTATGGTATCATTAAAATCTACTAAAAGTCTTTTATTGTTAATCCTGTTTGCAGCACTGATTACTCCAACCAGGGCACAACAATTTACACGTGTCGGATTTCTCGATGAATTCGATGATGAAGTAGTGTCATCCTTCTGGAATGATTACGATTCCAAACATGGCATTACTGAAGAGGATGGTAAAATGAAAATGACTGTGAATGTTTCAGCCTGGGGATCCTTTGGACTGGAATTTCCACAGCCAATGAATCTTACCAATGCAGTTATGAAAATGCGCATTAAAACGGATAAAGCCTTCCCATTATGGGTGAAACCGGAAGATGCCGAAGGAGTTGCAGATAATTGGCCGCATCCGAATTTTAATGTTACTCTCAGTCCGGGATTTAAAACCTATACTTTTGATTTTAAAGCAAAGTATGGAGCTGAAGACACTTATGATCTCGGAAATGTTTTAAAAGTATATTTTTATTTCGATGCTCAAAATGGTTTCCAGGGTAATGTTGAATTTGAATTTATAGCTATCGGTTCTTTCACAACAGATGTAGAAAAACCATATACCGGATTTTATGATGATTTCACTGATGAAGTCCTGTCTGAAAAAATTAAGGACTATGACGAAGTGTATAATTTGGTGGAATCAGACGGGATTTTGAAAACCACTTTCGTGGATGACGGAACCACCGAATGGAAATCTTTTGGCATTGAACCCGGAATTCCTATCGACCTTACATCAAATTCAGATATGGTATTCAGGATTCGTTCTGACGAAACTATTGATCTGTGGGTAAAGGTTGAAGATGAGGATGGAGTGGCAGACTCATGGCCACATCCTTACTTCGTGGTAAATGAAACTACTCATTTTACTACTTATACTTTTAATCTCGCTGCCTCCAAAGAAGGAACAGATCTTTATGACATGTCGAGAATAAGTAAAGTGTATCTGTATTATAATGCAAATAAGAATACCGGTCAGACTCTGAATGTTGATTATGATTTTATTGCTATTGGCAGTTATGTTGCGCAGGGTACTGAGTCAATAAAAGGATTCTACGATGACTTTGAGGATGATGTGTTGGTTAATGATGAACCCTGGAGTGATTATGGAGAAACAAACTATGTACTTACAGAAGAAAACGGGATGCTGAAAATTGCCTGCAACACAGCTTCCAGCTGGAAATCATTCGGGCTTAAATTTATGGATTCGCCGCTCGATCTTAGTGAGAACTCTGTGATTATGTTCAGGATGAAATCAGAGAAAGCATTTCCAATGACTATTAAATTTGGCGACGCAAATGGTGTCTGGGATGCCTGGGGATCATTGGGTCATCCTGTTCTTAATATCTCTGCTTCAGATTATTTTAAAATCTATTCCATAGATATTGGAGCAACTATGGAGCCAGGTGTGGATATTTATGACCTTGCCATGATACAGGAAATTTCATTTTTCTTTAATGCCAACAGCGCATTTACCTGTAATGTGGAGATTGACTGGTTTGCCATTGGGAATACCATTCCTCAGATGAACAGGCTTACTACGCTTAGCAAACAGAAATATTTTGTTAACGGCATGAACCTTGCATGGCTTGAATATGGAGGGGTTGAGCTCTTAGGGTTCACTGCTCATGAACCTCAATACATTCAGGCATTGGATGATATGGCTGCTTCAGGCGTTAATGCAGTTCGCTGGTGGCTTCATACACACACCCTGAATACTCCGGAGTTTGATGAGGAAGGTAAATGCTCGGGAATAAAAACCGAGACCATTGATGCGGTTAAACGTGCTCTGGATCTGGCACAGGAACGTAATATTCTTCTAAAACTATGTCTATGGTCACATAACTTGTTGAAAAGCAATGCAGGTGAAGCAAATTATGAAAGGAACTACAAGCTTATCAGTGATCCTGTTTATACAAATGCTTATATTGACAATGCTCTTATTCCTTTGGTGGAAGCAGTGAAAGGACATCCTGCGATTCTGGCATGGGAGATCGTAAATGAACCGGAGCTCCTGACAGGAAGTTATCCCGATGCCCCCGCTGAATACCGCCCGACACAAGCACAGATTCAGAGTTTCATTAACCTCCAGGCCGGGGCAATTCATCGTACCGACCACACTGTACCTGTTACCTGCGGCGCTCTGAGCTTTAACACCTGTCAGGGTACTAATAACTGGTATAGTGATGCTGCTTTAATAGCAGCAGGTGGTGATAATGACGGAATTCTTGATTTCTATACAGCACATTATTATGGAAGCGGCCCCAATCCCTTTACAAATACTCCTACAAGTTTAGGCCTTACAGATAAACCTGTGATTATCGGAGAATTCTCACATGTTGATATTGGAGCTCTTACTATTGAGGAAGCATATGAGGGTGCTTATAATTCAGGATATGCAGGATTGATGGCATGGAAATATTTTGAAACCCCGGGAGATGATAAAGGTTCATGGCCAAATTATAAAAAAGGACCTGAGCTCATAGCATCAAAATACAGTGAAGATGTGTTTATTATTTCAGGAGATCAGAACAGTTCACCTTATGTGAAAAAATCAATTCCCCTGTTTATGGTCTGGCCAAAAGAGGAAGCATGGGATTCCCTGGGATTTGTTAGGCTTGATACGATTTTCTTCGACAAGGAAGACGGCGGAATACTTATTTACACAATTGAGTCAAATTCCAATCCTGCTGTTGTTACTCCTTCAATCGGAGGGGATTATTCGCTTAACCTGAGTTTCCCTCCCAACGCAATGGGTGAAACATTGATTACCATTAAAGCAGAAGACAGCGGTGGTAAAACATCCAAAACAACTTTCAGGGTGTATATCGTTGATACAAGAAATAAATCCCTTGGACGTGATGTAAAAACCTCATCTGCTGAAAGCGATGCCCGGAAAGCATCCAATGCTCTCGATGGAGATCCTACAACACGTTTTGCTTCAGCACTGGGAGCCTCAGGTTCAAATGATGAGTGGTTTATTGTTGATCTTACTCAGGACTTCCTGATAGACAGTCTGGTTATTGACTGGGAAGCGGCTTACGCTAAAAAGTATAAAATTGTTTATGCTACCAATGAAAATACCCTTACAACGTGGTATTTCCTTACGGATCAAACACCTGTTTCATTTATAGAAGAAGAATGGGTAGTGGCATTTACTGAAGACGAAGGAAAAGGCGGAAAAGAAATAATCAAATTTACTCCTTCGCTAACTGCAAGATACATTGGGTTCAGAGGCGTAGAGCGTTTCAATTCTGAATGGGGTTATTCCTTCTGGGAGTTCCAGGTTTTTGGCAGGGATATTGGCACCAATGTCTCTAATCATATTGAAAGCTATATAAGGATATATCCCAATCCGGCAAATGGATTTGTTAATGTAATGGTTCCTGAAAATTCAATAATCAATATGTATGATCTTAATGGCAGGCTGTTGTTGACAAACAACGAAATGTCAGGGCACAGGATGATCGATCTTTCGAATCTTTCAGGAGGCATATATCAACTTCAGATTCATATTGAAGGTCAGAAGATAACCAGAAAAATTGTTATTTATTAAACTATTATTTATAGAAGAGGCTGTCTGAAAAGAAAGAGATACGGCGTTTCGTTTTTCACCAAAGGCCAGAGCTTGTCCAGGAGGGCTGATAGCATGGTATCGCGGCTTTAGCGTAAGCACCTGAAACTATAGCCGACACCCTGTCAGCGCAAGCGTATGGATGATTCAAAGGTTCACAGAGCCTTTTTAGGCAGCCTCTTACTATAATTGATTTATTAACTCGCGGGAAATTTATTTTATACACGGCAGTTAAAATATCAGGAAAAATGCAATAGAAAACCTATCAGGCTTTTTTTCAAAAAATAGGAATACAATGAAGTCAACATTTAGTGTCTTTCTGTTAATCAGCCTCACATCTTTAACGTGCATTCAAAATACAGAAAGGAAAGAAGATATTTTATCAGAGAATAAACCTGATAATCTGATTCTTGCAGATGCTGATGCGACACCGGAAACTTTTGCGCTTTTTTATAATTTAAAGAAACTGGCGCCGGATTTTATATTATTTGGTCATCAGGATGCCACTGCTTATGGAATTGGATGGAAAAATGAAGACTTAAGATCTGATGTTCATGATGTTTGCGGATATTTTCCTGCTTTATATGGATGGGATATAGGTAAAATTGGAAGTGAAGTTAATATCGACACTGTTAATTTTGAAAGGATGAAATTTTGGATACGTAGTGCATATGAGAGAGGAGGAATAAATACCATCAGCTGGCATACCGACAATCCTGTCAGTGGAGGAAGTACATGGGATGTTACAAAAGCTGTGAATGCTATCCTCCCGGGAGGAGAGAAACATGAATTTTATAAAAAAAAACTGGATCTTGTGGCAGAGTTTTTCAGAGATCTGAAGACCAGAGAAGGAGTACTAATTCCGGTTATTTTCCGACCCTTCCATGAATCCAACGGCCACTGGTTCTGGTGGGGTAACGGACATTGCACCGATGAAGAATATATTCTGCTCTTCCGGTTTACAGTAAACTATCTGAAAAATGAAAATAAAATTCATAATTTATTGTATGCCTATTCACCTGACATTTTCGGGACAGAGGAAAATTACCTGAAACGTTTCCCCGGTATTGAATATGTCGATATTTTAGGCTACGATAATTATCACTATTTTTCATCAATTCAAAAAATACCTGCAGCCCTTAATGAATTGAGAATAGTTGTTTCTTTGGCAGAACGAATGAATAAAATTCCGGCATTTACAGAAACCGGACTCGAAAGAATTCCAATTTCAAACTGGTGGACAGAATACCTTCTTGAACCTTTAAAGACCGACACTATCGCTCGCAAAATAGCTTACATTATGGTTTGGAGAAATGATCGCCCCGAACATTTCTATGCCCCTTATCCCGGCCAGATTTCTGCAGCCGATTTTGTCAAATTTGCTGCCGACAGTTTTACATTATTTGAGGAAAATCTTCCCGATGTATATAGTTTAGAATCTGAAAATGAACCCTTCCGCAAAAACTATTAAAAATCTTGTAGAATTTGCCCATAACCAGTTAACCCGGATAATAATACCTTTCTGGGAATACCACTTGAATGTTAATGATTCCGGAATTTTTCCAGGTAGTGTAGATACCGGTAATTTGCCTGATAGAAATGCTCCGGTCGGATTAATCATGAATGCAAGGGTGTTATGGACTTTTTCAGCATTGTATAGTTACAAAAAGAAACCAGCTCATATTAAAATTGCTCATAATGCTTACAGGATTATTACGCAATATTTTTATGATAATTTAAATAATGGATATTATTGGAGCATAGATTCAAATGGTAATGTGGTTGACCGTAAAAAACAAATTTATGCCCAGGCATTTGTAATATATGGACTTTCTGAATATTATAATTCTACCGGAAATGCTTATGCGCTCGAAAAAGCAAAAGATCTTTTTTATCTTCTTGAAGAAATAGCCTATGATACTCAAAACAATGGATATTTCGAAGCATTTTCAGGAAACTGGGAATTAGCTGAAGATTCCCGTCTGAGTGAAAAAGATATGAATGAAAAAAAGACTATGAACACCCATCTTCATATTCTCGAAGCTTATACTAATCTTTATAAAGTCTGGAACAATTCTTTCCTGAAAACCAGAATTAAAAATCTGCTGCAAATTTTCAAAAGTTATATAGTTGATCCGGGCACTTTCCATTTTAATCTTTTTTTTGATGAAAAGTGGGAAATAAAATCAAATAAAATATCATACGGACATGATATTGAAGGAAGTTGGCTCCTTTATGAAGCAGCAGCGAAAATAAAAAATCACAGGTTAGGTAAAGAATTCACAGAAATTGCTGTCAGAATAGCTGAATCTGTTATCCCTGCAATAAATCCGGATGGAGGGATTCCTTATGAATACAATGAAAAGTTATATCATGAGGGAGAATTCGAATGGTGGGTCCAGGCTGAGGGAATAGTAGGACTTATAAATGTTTTTCAAATCACAGGCAATAATAAATACCTCAGTCTGGCATTAAAACTGAGTGAATTTGCAGGGAAATATTTTGTGGATAAAAAATATGGAGAATGGTACTTCCGCCTCGATAAAGAAAAAAAACCAATTTTAAGTTATGAAAAAGCCGGCTTCTGGAAATGCCCCTATCATAATACCAGAATGTGCATTGAAATATTAAATCGACTGAATGTTCCCTGACTGCTTTTTTTTAAGAGGAAAGTTAAATCCGTCTTCGCGTTCCGCTTTCCTAATTCTTCCCCATAAAATCGGTGGGAGTTTTACCAAACTGCTTTTTAAAACAACGGTTAAAATATGAAATGTTGTTAAATCCAACTTTATAACAAACTTCTGAAATGTTGAGATTACTTTCTGCGAGTAACAAAACGGATTTTTTTAATCGTAGTGTCCTGATGAATTCTGTAGTTGATTGGTTTGTGAGTGCCTTGAGTTTAATATGAAGATTACTTCGGCTCATGCCAATCTCCCTTGAAAATTCTTCAGCAGTAAATTCATAATTCGACATATTTTTTTCAACTATTTCGTGAATCCTTGCAAATAGTTTTTCGTCAGTATGACCTCGTGCTATATAAGACAGATCAAAATTTGCTTCCATCATAAACTTGCGTATCAGAGCCTTACGATTGTTGATCAAATTTGCAATTCTTGATTGAAGTAACTGCATGCTGAAAGGCTTTGAAATGTAATCATCCGCTCCGCTTTCAAGACCTTCAATTTCATTATCGGTATTATTTAAAACCGTGAGAAGAATAACCGGTATATGACTGATTTTAACATCCGATTTTACTGTTCTGCAAAGCTCTATGCCGCTCATCCCCGGCATCATTATATCACTGATAACAAGCTCCGGAAGAACAGAATAAACCATTTTAAGTGCTTCCATCCCGTCAGCTGCCTCATAAACATCATAGGTACTCTCCAGGTTATCAAGAATATAATTTCTGAGTTCATAATTATCTTCAGCAACTAGAATTTTTCTTCCATGATGTTCTTCCGTCAAAATATTTTTTTTTCTTCTTGGGAACTTTTCTGTAGGTTTAATTATATCCGGGGAAGTAATATGATATGTATCATTTCTTTCTACTATATCTTCCGGGTTAAGATGATCTTTACCCAGTGGCAGAAGAATACTGAAAATACTTCCTTCACCTTTTATACTTGAAAAAATGACCTTGCCATTATGCAATTCTGTAAAATCGCGTACTAAGGAAAGTCCTATTCCTGAACTTGTAGGATTTGTTATATTTACTGTTGGCCAGGTAAAGAAGCGCTGAAATATTTTTTCATGCAGTTCATCCGGTATACCTGATCCTGTATCCGTTACCGTTATCTTGACATAATCCTTATCAGCAGGTAATTTTGACTTGCAGATCTCATCAGAATCAGCTTTATCAATAGATAAAGAAATGGTTTTACCATCAGGGGTATATCGAAAGGCATTCGAGAGTAAATTAAAAACCGATTTTTCATATTTCTCCGGATCTATCCAAAGAAGTAAACAGGTATAATTGCAGCTAAAAGAATAATCAATCAAATGCTCTTTTGCCTGTTCATTGAAACTGATAAATATTTCTTTAGTAAACCGGACAATATCAACCTCACAAGCTTCCAGTTTAGCATTGCCCGTATCTATTTTTCTCAGGTCCATTATCTGACTGATGAGTCTTGAAAGCCTTTTTGCATTATTATAAATTAATAAACTCAAATTGGTTTTTTCTTCATCCGTTATCTTTTTCCCACTCTGAATTATTTTTTCCAGAGGGGAAAGAATAAGAGTGAGAGGGGTTTTAAATTCATGTGAAATATTAATAAAAAACTGAAGCTTACTTTGATTGATCTCTATTGCTTTTTGTTTCTCCAACCGTTCAATTAAAAGACTTTGTTTATATAATGATTTGGAATGAATATATTTATATACGAAAAAAATAATGAGTACAAGAAATAAAGAATATATACAATAGGCCATAAATGACCGCCAGAAAGGGGGTGCAATACTTATAGGGATTTTCCTCTGGCTCGAAAAATTACAGATGCTGTTTTCTACCTTGTAATGGAATATATATTTCCCGGGTGGAATATTTTTATATGAAATATTTCTTTGATTGCCGGTTTCATTCCATGTTGGATCATATCCTTCCAGAAAACAGGAATATCGGTCCTTGGAAGGATTAACATAATTAAGTGAAGCAAATTCCAAAGAAATAAAAGATTGTGAATAGGTAAGTGTAATTTCATTTACCCTGGTAATGGATTTTAGTATGGGTGATTCTTCCTGAAGAGGGCGGGCCTCTCTGTTGAAAATATAGAGACCTGTCAATACCAAAGGAAATGAAATATTTTGCGATTGAAATTTATCAGGAGAAAAATATACCAGACCTTTTTTATTCCCGAAATATAAAACACCTTTATTACACTTGAAATAACTGGCACGATGAAATTCATTTCCAACAAGGCCGTCGTTTATATCAAAATTAATAAAACGGACGGTTTCCACATTAAACATTGATAATCCTTTGTTTGTACTTAACCACAGATTACCCCTTGAATCTTCAAGAATACCGTTAATAGTATTATTTGGCAGACCATCTCCGGTATAAAATGTTTTAAATTTCTTTTCCCCTTTAAGAAATAAATTCAACCCATTTCTTGTGCCAATCCATATCCTTCCTTTTATATCTTCATGAATCGATAAAATTGCTTTATCAGAGATACTTCCCGGGGTATTATCACTTAAGAAATTTAATACTTCACCTGTATTATGATTAAATACAATTAATCCGTCCCAGCTTCCAATCCATAATAAACCTTCACTGTCTTCCATTAAAAAGGTTAGAAAATCATCTGGTATACTGTTGCCTGTCTTGGAATTTCCTGTTTTAAGGTATGAAAAACTACTGTCAGCAGGAATGAATAGATTTAATCCTCCATGTGTCGCAATCCACAAGCGATTTTGTGAATCCTCAATAATATGATTGACCGTATTATTACTGATACTTTTTTTATTTTTGGGATCATTCTGAAAATTTTTAAAAGTTCCATTTTCGGGATTATAAAAATTTAATCCATCAGCATATGTGCCAAACCAGAGATTGTTTTCATGATCCTGATAAATGCATTGAATTACATCGCCTGGTACAGGTGACCTGTTATTTAAAGTCAAGAAAGATGTGAACTTATCTGCCTGCCTCTTATAATGATTTATTCCTCCACCATTGGTGCCTATCCAAAGATCTCCGTTCCTGTCTTCGAGTACAGAGGTTACGTAACTGCAGTTAAGGCTTTTTTCACTATTTGGTATCCTTCGTATATTATTAAACTCTATAAATGAACTTCTTATAATATTCAAACCGTCTTCAGTACCTCCAATCCATATATTATTTTGTGAATCTTCATAAATACAGGATAATCCATCGTTATTCAATGAACTTAAATCATGATCATCATGAAAGTAATTTATAAAACTATTATCTTTTCTGTTAAAAACCGACAGACCTCCGTTGGTTACAATCCAAAGCCTGTTTCTTGAGTCTTCCATTATACCCGGAACACTTGGATGTGGTAATGACTCTGAATTTCCGGCAACAGGGAGGTAACGCTGAATACTTCCCGTATGTAAAAATGAAAACAGGCCTTTTTCAGTTCCGATCCAGATAGTTCGTTCATTATCCTCATAAATACAAATTATCTTATTTTTTTCAAAAGTATCCCTGTTACCGGAGTAATAACTGATCTTCTTTAATGTTTTTCTATTGTATTCATACAAAAAAATACCTTTATCATAAGTTCCAAACCAGTAATTTTTTTCTCTATCCTGAAAAATTGATGAAATATTATCGCCGATTATATTCTTATCCAATCCCTGAAGATGAAATGGGAGAAAAGCTTCCTCTCCGGGGACATAAACAAACAAACCAAGATTAGAGGAGGCGATGAATCTTTGATCTTTATCCTTTATGATGTGATTGACCTGCGGGAATATTGTTGCTGACAGATCATTGTAAACCGGGATATGTTGAAAAATATCAAGATCTGCCAGATATTTGTCAATACCATTATAAGTGGCGAGCCAGAAATTATCCTCTTCACTTCTGCATATGTTAAAGATAATATTACTTCTTATGCTGTTTGTATCCTGGCTGTTGTGATAATAATTCCTGAATGCGGATCCATCATAACGGCTCAGACCGTCTTCTGTAGCAAACCATAAAAATCCTGTTGAATCCTGATAAATCTGATATACTTTACTGTTAGCCAAACCGTGATCAACAGTAATATGATCAAATCGTATTTTCTGTCCTGATATTTCTGAAAACAGGAGAAACAGAGGAACCGTAAAAATTAATTTAATATTTCTGTAAAGAATACTCACGCCCTTACAGTTTATATATTATCAAAGATATGAATAATATGCAGAGTAAATATTCATAAAGATTATCAAAAATTAACAAAAATGTTGCACATACATACAATTATGATAGGCCAATATAAATAAACTCCTCTCTGCCAAATCAATTTTTTATTACATTTGGTTTTAGTTAAAACCTTTGATTATGAAGTTAAAATCCATTGATCTCATAATTATATTGATATATATAATTGTGATTAGCTTCACGGGAATTATATTAAAAAAGCGGGCTGAAAAAAACAAGGACGAATATTTATTAGGTGGGAACCGTCTTCCCTGGTATATGCTGGGATTGTCAAATGCCAGCGGCATGTTTGATATATCCGGAACTATGTGGCTGGTAGCAATTACTTTCATATACGGATTAAAAAGCATTTGGATTCCATGGCTATGGCCGGTTTTTAACCAGATATTTCTAATGGTTTATCTATCTGTTTGGCTTAGGAGGTCAAATGCTACTACAGGTGCTGAATGGATTAATATACGCTTTGGTTCAGGGAGGGAAGGACGTTTGTCGCATAATATTGTTGTGATATATGCTCTTATCGGTTGCCTGGGATTTCTTGCTTATGGTTTCGTCGGCCTGGGAAAATTTCTGGTTATTTTCCTTCCTTGGGAAACTGTTTGTTCATTACTTGGTTTTTCTGCCGATATAGTTGATCCATATTATATTCCACATTTATATGGTATTGCATTCACTCTTGTGGCAACTTTTTATGCCATTCTTGGCGGGATGGTAAGTATTGTCTGGGCAGATGTTATCCAATATTTCATTATGACTGTGTCTTCTGTAGTTATTGCCATTATTGCCATGTCAGCATTGGGCAGCGGTAGTTTAAATGTTCCTGACGGCTGGGCTTCTCCTTTTTTCGGTTGGAAGCTGGAACTGGACTGGTCGCAGATAATCCCTCAGGTCAATAATGTAATTGAAAACGATGGTTATTCTGTCTTTTCAGCGTTTATGATGATGTTATTATTTAAAGGGATACTGGTAAGTGCTGCAGGTCCTGCCCCAAATTACGATATGCAGAAGATCTTAGCAGCACGTTCGCCCAAAGAAGCTGCAAAAATGAGTGGTTCCGTTTCAGTTATCCTGCTGCCTTTCCGTTATCTAATGATTACCGGCTTTGTAGTTCTGGCATTATTGTATTATGATAGGCTGAACCTTATTGTTGCCGGAAAAATTGATTTTGAACAGATCTTACCTTCTTCTATCAGTGAATTTGTTCCGTCCGGATTACTTGGTTTGTTACTGGCAGGATTAATTGCTGCATTCATGTCAACTTTTGCGGGCACTCTTAATGCAGCTCAGGCTTATATAGTTAATGACCTCTACCTTAAATATATTAATCCACAGCAAAAAGGGAAAAAACTGACCAGAATAAGTTATATCGTTGGCATCGCAATGGTTTCAGTAAGTATAATACTGGGCATTTATGCCAAAAATGTGGACTCGGTCCTGAAATGGATTGTTTCTGCTCTTTATGGTAGTTATGTTGTGTCAAATGTTCTTAAATGGTACTGGTGGAGATTAAATGGTAACGGCTATTTCTGGGGAATGGTCTCAGGTCTTATTCCTGCGCTGATAATGCCTCTCTTTGTGGCAGATAAAAATATGCTATACTTTTTTCCGTTTTTATTGATGATATCACTTGCAGGCTGCCTACTTGGGACATATCTTTCCAGACCAACCGATGAAAAAATACTTAATTCATTTTACCGCGATGTACGTCCATGGGGTTTCTGGAAACCTGTTCTGGAAAAAGTACTCAGAGAAACCCCTGCTTTCAGGAAAAATACTACATTTAAAAGAGATATGTTTAATATTTTTATTGGTACTATATGGCAGACAAGTCTGGTTGCACTTTCTGCTTTTATTGTTATAAAAGAAACAAAGGGATGGATTGTATCAGCATTTATTGTAATTGTAACTTCATACTTTTTAAAAAAATACTGGTGGAATAAACTTGATGAAGCCTGAACCCCAGAGTTTCAATAATTGTGATGAGGATAGAAAATTACAACATGGATAATATATTTTTCCTTTTTTTAAATAACCCCTGATTTTTTTCAATAAGTTGTATCCTGGTTCGTACCGATTCAAAAGATATGAGTTTGTCTTCAGGTGTATTATTAACATAATCAAGAAGTCTGTTTATTGATGATACAGCCACATGCAGTCGTGTATCCGATGATGCGTAATAGATTAAAACTTCCCCATTGCTTCGGGCCACCCATCCATTAGAGAATACCACATTTGACACATCCCCTGTTCGCTCTGTACCCTCGGGAGCAATAAAGTAACCGCCAGGTCTTTTAATTACTTTTTCAGGCTTTTTCAGATCAGTCATAAATAAATACAACACATATCTTAAGCCGGCGGCACAGTTTCTTACTCCATGAGCTAAATGCAGCCAGCCTTCCTTAGTTTTCAGGGGAGGGGGACCCTGTCCGTTTTTTAACTCTTTAATTGTATGATAAACCTTTTCATCCACAATAATTTCTTTATTGATCTCAGCCTTTTCCATTGTGTCACATAAACTCCATGCTATACCCCCACCTGATCCGGGTTCTATAAAACTATCCTGTGGTCTTGTATATAATCCATATTTTCCGTTTACAAATTCAGGGTGTAAAACAACATTTCTTTGTTGCCCGCTTTTCGTAACCATATCAGGCAATCTCTCCCATTTTATTAAATCTTTTGTACGTGTAATACCACACTGTGCAATTGCTGAAGATGTATCACCTGCCGGAGCAGAGGGACCTTTCCTTTCAGTGCAGAATAACCCGTAAATCCACCCGTCTTCGTGTTTCGTCAGCCTCATATCATATACATTGACATCAGATATTTCTGTTTCGGGTAATATTACCGGCTTATCCCAAAACCGGAAATTATCAATACCATTTTTACTCTCTGCTACGGCAAAAAAGGATTTCCTGTCATATCCCTCAACTCTGACTACAAGAAGAACCTTCCCGTTCATCTCTATCGCCCCGGCATTGAAAGTTGAATTTATCCCCAGTCTTTCCATAAAATATGGATTTGTTTTCTGGTCATAATCATATCGCCAGTGGAGAGGTATGTGATTGGCTGTAATTACAGGATATTTGTAACGGAAATATATTCCATTCCCGGGAATTATTTTCTTGTTTTTACGACGTAATAATTTTTCGTGCTGCTTTATTAGTTGCGAAAGTCGTTTTACAAATTTATTCATCATCGAATATATTTAGTTAAATTATTGTTTATTAATATGTTCGCAGGGAAATCCTATGTGTTTTTCATTAAACCACTGATAGTAAATTTAATTAAAGTTTCACACTTATTTTTAGTGCATATAAAATCAAGGTATTATTATTTGACATTACAAGCTATATGTTAGTATATCAATATTTTAGCATTTCCATTTTCAGGTAAGCTGCTTTTTGCCCTGAAGGATCTTGCAGTAGCAATCTTCTTATCATCTTATACGCCTTCTCAACCCGGATATCTTTTCAATATACCTGCCTGTCTTAGGAAGCATACGATAGTCAAAAATCAGGCATTTATTTGAATGGCTGTTATATTTTCCCTGGGATGCAATCAGTTTTATGAATTTTAAATTATAATTAATTCCTTTATCTCTTCCTGAAAACTTTTCTAACTTTGGGCAAAATTTAAAAAATTAACCAGTTGCCCTTCTGTTCCGAGGTATTATCCCCTTGATCAGACTGAGTTTTCAAATATGACAAACGTAATTTATCTTTTTGGTTATGGCGCTTTTGGTAAAGCCATTGCACATGCCCTGAGTTCAAATCAAAAAAACGAAATATTTATTATTGATAAGAAATTTACTGATTGTGCCATTGATTGGATTGAATGATAATAGCAGAAACAGAACTTTCGGACTATTTGTCGGCAAAGGATTTTATGATAAGAGGAATAAACATAATGTACTGGTAGAAGGGTCGGGATCTATAGAAATAGTATATAATCAGGCAATTACTGCTAATTGTGTGGATAAATTACCGATATTGTCATTTTTATACAGTCTTTTTTGTGATGAAGGTGATATAAAAACTCTTAATAAATTGATTCTTACATTATGAGTTTATTTCGCATTGCGGGCTGTAAGAATTTTTGGTAATATTATGAAAGTTTAATTATTTCATTAATCTGTTAACTTTGTATAAAATATTTAAACCCTTATATTCGTTACTTGACTGATCCGTCAAAAGGATTGCTATATTATTTAAAAAACTATCCTTAAACTACTGAGAATGAAAAAGACTTTATACGTATTATTATGTATACTTCTTCCTTCAGGGATGCTGGCCCAGAGAAATGACCTGCCTGTTGATATCGGCAGGGTGAAAATCGAAAATCTTACGGATTCACAGATCAGAGAACTGATCGACCGCCTGGAAAAAACAGGTATGACCGAAAGTGACCTGGAACAGATGGCCCTGGTCAGGGGTATGTCACCTTCCCAGATAAATGAACTCAGAAAAAGAATCAATGAATACAAGGCAAAAAGCACCTCTTACGAGGGGCAGGAAACAGCAAGGGGAAGGCTGAGATCATATACCGGAGACGCAGATTCACTGTTGTACCGGCAGCGATATCCCGGCAGAATAGAGAAAGAAGAAGCGGAAGAACTTGATTTTTTTGACTTTCTGTTAATGGAAGAAAAGCCGGAAGAAATAAAGCCGGAAGATAGAATTTTCGGACTCAGTTTATTCAGGAACGAAAAGATTTCATTCGAACC